>CAXUCS010000052.1:8577-11310 GCA_964249365.1 uncultured Caulobacteraceae bacterium
CCAAGGTCCTCGACCTCCACCTCGGTGTGACGCACCGTGTCGTTCACTTCCTCGGTACGCTGGCCGACCTCCTTGCGCACACCGATCTCCTCGGTGACGAAGGCTTCCTTGCCGACCACCACCTCTTCGCCCGTTTCGCGCAGTTCCAGCGTGCGATCCCGGAAGGCGTCGTCGCCGGCGGCCAGGGGACGCGAGACGGGGCGGCGTTCGATGGACACGCGCTCCTCCCGCAGCCGCACCTGCTCGCTGACCGGGGTCTCGACGACGTAGGAGCGCACGCGCACGCCGCCGCGCTCGACCTCGCGCTTGCCGACCAGCAGCCGCTCCTCGGCGACCTGGATCACGTCATCGGCCGCGCCCGTGCGGGTCGCGTCGCCGGCGGCCGCCGGTTCGGCATAGCCGCCACCGCTCCAGCCCGAAGCGCGCCATTCCTCCTGGCTTCGGTCGAAATCGATTGCATGGCTCTGCTCCAGGACGTCGATGGCCCGGTCGGTCTGGGCGTCCTGCACGGTGGCGCTCAGGAGCGTGTGGCCGCGGTCGAGGCCCTCGGCATAGGCCTGGTGGTCGTCGTGCGAGCCGAAGAAATCCTTCAGGCCGGCGAGCATGCCGCCCTTGTGGGTCGTGGAGGTCCGCTCGCCATAGGCGGTCTGATCGTGGATATCGATCTCGGAGCGCGAAACGCCGGCCTCGACAAGTCGGTCGCGGGCGGCCTCGGCGTGGGCTTGGTCGGCATAGAGCGCCGTCAGGGTGCGAGGCATTGGGGAAGCTCCTTCAGCTTTGTGGGTCGGACTCGGGAGGACTCCGCTGCACGTCGGCGTGCAGGGTGCGGAGCCTTACCACCTCCTCCACGGCCTCGACCGTGGAGGTTGCGGTGACGTGGCCCTCCTCCTTGAAGAGGTAGCGTTTGATGACGACGAGCTTTTCCTCGACGACCGGAACGATCAGCGTCGTTCCCTCGCGCCGTATCCGGGGAGGCTCGGGAAGCTCCACGCCGACGAGCACGCGGGTGACCTCGACACCGTCGCGGGCGAGGTCGGCCTGCACGGTTTCGTCGTGCTCCTCGACGCGGGTCGAGATGCGCACGCGGCCGGTCACCACCTCGCGCTTGCCCACAACCGCCCGCTCGGCCCAGAGGGCGACGACCGGTTCGCCTTCCGTCGGCTCGGTAGGGGTTTCAGGGCGGGCGTCGGCGTCGTTCATGAGCCCTCCGCGACGGTTCGCCTCCGTCGTCCGGCCCTGAACAAGGTGTGGCTGAGCCGTGTTCCCGGCGTTGCGTGTATTTTTACACATCAGCGATCGAGTCGGCGGCGCGTCGTTCGTGACGAACGATCATGTCTCGTAGGATGGGCGCCGGAGCATTCCTTCCGTCCGAGAAAAGAGCAGGCGGACGCCTGAGCGCTGCGGCGACGGGCACGCCGGGGTGGAAGACGCGCCCGCCTGCAGGCTTAACGGCATCGTAAGGACGCCGGCGGGTCAATCTGACGATCTCAGGGGAGGTCGGCCATGTCGCGCACGTTCGCCGTTTCAGTCCTGTCGGAAAAGCCCGAGGGCGTCCTTCAGCACACACTGTGTCTTCTGGAAGCCGACGAGATCGATGTGGCGGAAGCGCGGGTGCTGGCGCGCATGACCGCCCTCGGTCACCTGATCAGAGGCCTTCTGAGCCGCTCCAGCCAGCTCTGCGAGCTCGAAGGTCCCCAGCAAGCCTGACCGGATCGCGACGGCTTCGTCGCGGCCCGGGAGGCGGAGGTGATGAAACGTGGGAAACCAACACCGCCTTCGGCGTTTTACGCGGAGGTTTTGGAGCTCTGACATGCCGACTGGTACGGTTAAGTGGTACAACCCGACCAAGGGTTTTGGTTTCGTTGCGCCCGAGGGTGGAGGGAAGGACGTCTTCCTGCACGTGAGCGCCGTCGAGAGGGCGGGCCACGGGGATCCCCAGGATGGGGACCGGCTGAGCTACGACGTGGAACAGGGCCGCGACGGGCGCGAATCCGCGGTGAACCTCAGGGCCGCCGAAACCTGAGACCTTCGGCGGGAAGGCAGGCCGGGCGTCAGGCCTGCGGGCGCGGCTTATTGTTCGGCTTGGCCTTGGACCGGCCCTGGTCGCCTCGCGGCGCCCTCCTCAGCTTGGCGGCCTGCGTCCGGGACGTTTTCGGACGCGGGGCGTCTCGGCCGTTGGGCGAAGGGGGCTCGCCTTGTTGACCGCCGCCCGCCTCGGCGTTTGGTACGTTTCTGGCCGAGCCCGCCGGGCCCGGCTGACGCCTCGGAACAGGCGGGGGCCTCGCTCCGGGGCTGCGAACACGCCCAGGCGGGAGGTGCGGTTCCGCCAAGGGCTCGATGGAGGGCAGGTCCTGCCCCGTCTCCGCCAGGGCTGACAGGAAGCGCTCTACCGACGTCGGAGCGATCTCGAAGCGGGTCTCCCTATCGAACACCCGTATCGCGCCGATGTCCTGGCGCGAGACCCGGCCCCGTCGGCAGATGAGCGGCAGGAGCCAGCGGGGATCGGCGTTGCGGTTGCGTCCTATGTCGATGCGGAACCAGCCCGATCCCTCGAAGCCCTGACGCCCCGCCGGCGGAGCGGGCGGGGCGGAGGCGGCGCCGACCAGATCCTCGGGGGCCGGCAGTTCGGCGCGCCGGCTGCGCACGAGCGCCGCGACCAGGTGTTCCGGCTCGTTCTCGGCCAGCAACGCGCGGGCGGCGCTGCGCAGCTCGGCGTGGTCGGCGTCCTTGAGG
>CAXUCS010000053.1:0-11293 GCA_964249365.1 uncultured Caulobacteraceae bacterium
GGCCGGGCGCGGCGGCTCGGACATGCGTCGCCAGCCGGCGCCGAAGGGCTTTCTCTGGGGCACGGCGATCTCCGCCCACCAGAGCGAAGGCGGCAACTACAACTCCGACAGCTGGGTCAACGAGCACGTCAAGCCGACCCTGTTCCGCGAGCCTTCCGGCGACGCCTGCGACAGCCTGAACCGCTACGATGAGGACATCGCGCTGGCGGCCGGCATGGGCCTCAACTGCCACCGGTTCGGGATCGAGTGGGCGCGCATCGAGCCTGAGAACGGCGAGTGGTCCAACGCCGCGCTGGACCACTATGTCCGCGTGCTGGAGGCCTGCCACCGGCGCGGCCTTCAGCCCATCGTCACCTTTAATCACTTCACCGTCCCGCGCTGGTTCGCTGAGCGGGGCGGGTTCGAGGTTGCCGACGGCGCAGACCTGTTCGCCCGCTTCGCCTCGCGGGCCACTGCGCGGCTCGGTCCGCTCATGTCGGCGGCGACGACCTTCAACGAAGCCAATGTTGCGCGCATGATCCCGGTCCTCGTGCCTGCGGTGACAAAGGTGCGGCCCTTGATCGCCAGGATGCTCGCGGCCTCGGCCCGGGCCACCGGATCCGAGCGGTTCTCCTCGATTCCTTTCGCGGAGCCTGACAGCATCGAGCCCGGCATGGTGGACGCACACGCCAAGGCCTACGCCGCCATCAAGGCCGGCCCCGGCCGCTTTCCGGTGGGGATCAGCCTTTCCATGCAGGAAATTCAGGCGGAGCCGGGCGGCGAGGCCAAGGCCGAGGAAATCCGGCGGGCGCTCTACTCCAGATGGCTGGCGGCGAGCACGCCCAACGACTTCATCGGCGTGCAGACCTACACCCGCATTCGCATCGGCCCGGAGGGTCCGGTTCCGGTCCCACCCGGCTTCGAGCTGACGGGCGCCGGCTACGAGAACTACCCGCCGGCGCTCGGCGCCACGATCCGCTATGCGGCGAGGGAGAGCGGAAAACCAGTCTATGTCACCGAGAGCGGCATCTCCACCGATGACGACGCCAAGAGGATCGCCTTCATCGACGCCAGCCTGGATCAGGTTCGCGCATGCTTAGACGATGGCGTAGACGTTCGCGGCTACATCCACTGGTCGCTGCTCGATAACTTTGAGTGGACGGCCGGCTACAAGCAGCACTTCGGCTTGGTGGCGGTGGACCGGGTGACATTCGTGAGAACGCCCAAGCCGAGCGCCGCTCACCTCGGCCAGATCGCCCGAGCCAACCGCATCTAAGGCCCGCGGCGTCGGTACGCGACAAGGGCGCGAGCATACCCGCAGCGCGGCTCAGCAAACCCCAGAGCCTGGATAGCGGGGAGAGAGCGCCGCTACAAAGCCACGCAACGATAAAGAACAATGGCCTGGGGAGGTTGCGTGAGCGTGACGAAATCGGGACGTGTTTACCGCGTCAGCATGGCCGCTCTCGCCAGCGCTATCGCCATGCACCATGCCGCACAAGCCCAGGCTCCAGGTGTGCCGCCCGGCGGGAGCGGCGGCTCCTCGGAGGCGACGCCGTCGTCGCAGGCGGGCGGCGGGGCCACGCTCGGCGTGCCATCGAGCGCTCCCACGACCGGCGCCTCGCCCTCCGCGTCCCCTCAGGCCTCCGTCGCAGCAGCTGTAGCGCAGGAGCAGGCACCGCCTACCGCCACCATCAGCGAAGTGGTGGTAACCGCCCAGAAAAAGGCCGAGTCGCTGCAGCGTGTACCGGCCTCGGTCACCGCGCTTTCCGCCGCTAACCTGTCCGCGGCGGGATTAAACGATTTCGCCGACTTCGCCGCCAGCGTCCCGGGCCTGTCCATCAACTCCGCCCAGGCCGGCTTCACCAAGATAACCCTGCGCGGCATTACCACGGGGACGTCCCAGTCCTCGGCCACAACTTCCTTCTACATCGACGAGGCGCCGGTCGGATCGGTCAACGCCTACGCCCATGGATCGGTCATCACGCCCGACCTCGACCCGTCGACCATCCAGCGGATCGACGTGCTAAAGGGGCCACAAGGCACCCTCTACGGCGCAGGGGCGGTCGGCGGCGTCTTCCAGTACGTCACCGTCTCGCCGGACACGGCCGAGTTCAGCGGCCGCCTCGAAGCCGACGGCGACACGGTCAGCCACGGCGGGGACGGGTACGGCCTGCGCGGCGCCGTGAACATTCCCCTGGTCTCCGACGTGGCGGCGCTGCGCATCAACGGCTTCCATCGGGAGGATCCCGGATACATCGAGAACGTCGTGACCGGCAAGCGGGAGGCCAACCAGGCCGACTTCTCGGGCGGTCGCATCGCGCTGCTGCTCAAGCCCGTAGACCACCTGAAGATCGATCTATCGGTGCTCGACCAGCGGATCGCCGATGACGGAACGCCGAGCGAGGACGTGACCGGCGCCACCCGTCAACCAATCTACGGCGACCTGGACCAGCACCGCTACACCAGCGAAGCCGCCACCCAGAGCCTCTTGCTCTACAACGGCACCATCACCTACGGCGCCGGTCCGGTGAATCTGACCTCGTCGACAACCTACCAGACGATCCGCGGCAACCAGCGGGTCGACGGCACGCAAAGCTATGGGACGCTGCTCGGCCCCGCGCTCAAAATTCCAAACCTCGGTATCGCGGAGGACACCCAAAGCTTCACCAAGCGGATATCCGAGGAGGTCCGGGCGGATTCGAGCCTGTTCGGCGGGCGGCTGACATATCAGCTCGGATTCTACTACACGCATGAAGATGACTTTCTGTCCGTTCCGCCCTTTAATCCCTTCCTTACCACAACGGGCGCTGGGCTTGCCCTGCCCACGCTCGTGACGGAAACGATCGAAAGCGCCTACACCGAGTATTCGGTGTTCGGGAACCTGGACCTCCACATCACGCCGAACTTCGACATCCTGGCGGGGGGCCGCGGCAGCAAGGACAATCAGGATTATTCCCAGACGGAGTCGGGACTTCTGGTCGGCAAGCCGCTCGCGTTCAGCAACAACAACGTGTCCCAATCGACGGGAACATACCTGGTCTCGCCGCGGTACACGCTCCCTGACGGGTCCATCGCCTACGCCCGTGTGGCCTCCGGCTTCCGTCCAGGCGGCCCAAACGCGGTCCCCCCCGCCGCGGTCTCGCCTACCGCGCCCCAAAGCTTCAACCCCGATACGCTGACCAGCTATGAGCTCGGCTACAAGGCGACCTACTTCGACAGAAAGATCACCTTCGACGCCGCCCTGTTCGACACCGACTGGCACAATGTGCAGATCGAGACCTCCGCCGGCGGCTTCAACTTCTTCGTCAACGGCGGCGGCGCCAACGCCCAGGGCGGGGAGGGTACGCTGATCGTGACGCCCCTGCGCGGGTTCTCGGTAACGAGCAACGTCGCCTATACCAACGCCCGGCTGACCGACGCTGCGCCCGCGGCAGGCGCGCTAGCGGGCGACCAGCAGCCCTTCGTGCCCAAGTGGACCGGCGCGCTCAGCGCCGACTACCAGCGTCGGTTCTTCGACGACGTCCTAGGCTCGGTTGGGGCGACGTTGAGCTACATCGGCGAGCGGCGGTCCAACTACACCAACGAGGCAGCCATCAATATACCCTCCTACCTGGAGCTGGGTCTTCGCGCCTCGGTAAGTTACAAGACCTGGACCTTGAATGGCTTTGCCAAGAACCTGAACGACGCTCGTGGCATCACCGCCTACGGCACCGAGACGACCAACGTAAAGAGCCTGACCGCAAATCCCTTCAGCGCCGTCATCGTCCAGCCCAGGACCTTCGGATTCCAGCTCAGCAAGACGTTCTGAGCCAGCCAGCGTCTAAATTCGCCGACCAGCAGGTCGACAAGGCTGGCCTGGCGGTTTCTATTTACCGGCAGCTCGGCGAAACGAGGGAGGGCGTTCTGTCCGAGATGTGGACGTTCGCATCCCACCGTGGGCGCCAGACCGCTTGAACGGCCACTGACGCCACGACTGCCGTCGAGCAGCTACCAAGGCGGAGTGTCGTTAACGCACGATCGGCTTAAGTCCACCTCGCCGCCTGACTGGACGCCCACAACTTGCTGATGAGCTGAAGACCCTGCGAAGCCTCACGCCTACGAGCCGATCTGAAAAGCCTGGTCAGGCGACGCGTATCGCCTCATCTTCGATCTCGCGGCATCACCTTGCGGCATTACCTTGGGACTGAGCCGCCGGCCAGCATGCCCGTCATGCCGAGCCAAGCGTAGAACTCCTCCATTAGGAGCGTCGAGGTCGTCCCCGACTTGCCCATGCCAAAGCCGTGCCCGCCAGCGCCATAGGCGTGCAGCTCGACCGGCTTCTTCGCCCGCCGCCAGGCGTCCGCGATGCCGAAGCCGCCTCGGCCATAGATCGGATCGTCCATCGCGATGGCCGCGAAGAGGGGCGGCGCGTCTGCAAGCGGAGCGATCGCGTCCATGGGCCCGTAGACGTAGCCCAGAAACGCGGGGCGGTCAGCCTCCGGAGCCGTCAAGGCCGCCTCGCGTACGGCGATGGCGCCGGCCGAAAAGCCGAGAAGACCGATCCGGGCCGGGTCGACGCCCCACCTTGCCGCAGAGTCGTGCACGAGCTTCAGGGCGGCCTGGGCGTCCTTCGTCGCATCCGGGTCGCTGATAGCGCCGCCTGCGACCAAACTCCGGAACGTGGCTTTCAACTTCTGGAGGAAGGCGGCCTCGTCGTCCGGAGTGGCGTTGGTCCTGTACTTCAGCACGAAGGCGGCCACGCCGTGGTCCGCCAGCCAGCGGGCCACGGGCCAGCCCTCGTTGTCCAGCGACACATCCTCGAAGGCGCCGCCGGGCGTCACGATAACCGCCGCCCCGGTCGCCTTGCCCGGTCGGGGCAGCACGGGCGTCAGGGTCGGGCGCGACACGTTGCGCACCATTCTCTGGCCGAGCAGCACGTCCCAGCGCTCGACAGGCGCATTCGGCCGGACGGCCACCGGCAGCAAGATCTCGCCCGGCTGCGGAGGCGCCGCGATCCGGCTTATGACTGGTGGGGAAGCCGGCTCGGCACGTAGAGTTTGCGCGTCGGCGAACGCCGCCGGGAAGAACGCCCCGAGCAGGGAAGCGGCCAACAATTCGATGCGCGTTCTATTCAAAGATTCACCTCCGTCCGGCTATATGTCTTCGCTTCACCGGCGATCCGGCTTCTTACGTTCAGCGCCAGGCGTACAGCTCAGAGAAATGTGTGCTCGTCGGCAGCAGGGCTTTGCCGGCACGTCCATCTCACCTCCCGGCAGGATCCTCTTTGTAAGCGGAGGTTGGATGTTCGCTGCGCCCTCTTAGCGCCTAGGATCCAAGCCTCCGCCGACGCCCCACCGCCAGGGGCGTGGCCGGGTCTTCGACAACACGATCCGCCTGGATGTCGAACACCTTGGGAGTGGAGGCGTCATAGACAGGCCAGAGAAGCGGTTTTCCTTGGGCGAAGGCGATCCAGAGATTGTGGGCGCGTTCGGCGAGGTCCTGGGGAGGGGCTTCGCCAAGCAGCGCGTCGGGGCCGGTGCAGGTTTCCAGCGTGTTGAAGACGAACGGCAGCTCCAGAGCGTGGCATGCGCCGAGCCGTCCGCCGAACGCCGGCGAAGGCCAGCTGAAGTCGTACACGTGGGCGGAGCCCTGGTGGGCGGCGGCGAGGTCGCGCGCCGGCTGGCGGAAGACGAGGTCGGTCAGCGCTCGGCCCAGCGCCTGACCCGGGCTGACTCCATCGGCTCCGAGCCCGTAGTCTTCCAGCACCTCTCGGGCGTCGGGGATGGTCGCGCCGAGCACGGCGGCCGCCATCGCGGCGTCCGCCTTCGCATCCATCCCGGTCGGGACAAAGTAGAGGTTCATCTCCTGGCTGTTGCTGCCGATCAGGAGCGCAATCTGGCGTCCCGCGCCGGCGGCCACGGCTTGGAGCGGGGGCTCGGGGATGATGTCGTCGCCGTAGACCGGGAGGAAGCGGCTGAGCCCGAAGCCCGGGTCAGTGCCGTCGTCGCTACGCATGTCGAGCTTCGCGCCCGGCTGAGAGACGGCGTCCAGCGCCGCGGCGCAGTCCGCTTCCGAGCGGGTCGCGAACGCGGCGGCGGTGGGTTCCACGCCGAGGTAGGCGGCAAGTGCGGCGCTGACCCGTTCGGAAACTGCCCGGGACCGGACCATGCCGCCATGCCCGCTTTGCAGGATCGCTCGTTGGAACAGGCCGGCGGCGGCAGGGGAGGCGACCAGGTCGCCGATCGACATCGCGCCGGAAGACTCCCCGAACACCGTGACGCTATCCGGGTCGCCCCCGAAGGCGAAGATCTCGGCCCGGACCCACTCGAGCGCGGCGAGGATGTCCCGCAAGCCGAGGTTCGTCGGCGCGCCGTCTAGCACCGCGAATCCCTCTACGCCCACCCGGTAGTTCAGCGTGACGCAGACGACGCCCCGCCGGGCGAAGGACGCCCCGTCGTAGGCCGGCGCGTCGCCCGTGCCGCCCACGAAGGCGCCGCCGTGCACGAAGACGATCACCGGGCAGGCGGCCTTCGCCGGCAGGTCCGGGGCCCAGACGTTCAACGCGAGGTACTCCTCACCTTGCCGCCAGCCGTCGCCCACGATCGGCGACAGGTCCAGGCCCGGCAGGCTGCGGGCAAGCTGGGGCGCGTTGGGACCCCGCTCGACGGCCGCGCGTTCACCCTCCCAACCAGGGTGGGGTTCAGGCGCCTTGAAGCGCCGTTCGCCAGTGGGGGCTGCTGCGTATGGCACGCTAAGGAACCTTCGGACGCCTCCGACGGATGTGCCTCGTAAAGAGCCGCTGGAAATTTGGACGCGCGTGATGCCTGGGTCGAGCATGTCCAGCCCTCCGACGTGGCGACCTGGAACGCGGTTGACCACGCCTTCAGTCTTATTCTCAGGGCGATGGCGGATGCCGCCTGGGTTGGGAAGGGGTCGAATATGCCGAGCGAAGGTCATGCTGTGCAGGAAGGCCGCTCCGACTGACAGCCGCCAAGCTTAGGCTCTCGATCCACGAGTGCCGCCGGGCTTACCTTACGACCACCTGAGCACACTCTGCGGACCCGCAGCCACTTCCGTGGCCATAGCGAGACGTTAGTGTCGATCTCCGCTAAGACGCCACCGTCCCCAAGGAACAGACATGCACGGCTTGCAAGTCGTCGAGGAGCGGCCGCCGCTCGACGCCACCCTGGACCAGGAGTTGCGAGCCCTGCTCGGCGAGCGCCTGCACGTCACCGACGCCATGCGCGCCCAGCACGGCGGGAGCGAGGCCCACTTCCCCGTGCTGCCGCCTGACGCCGTGGTGTTCGCCCGATCCACCGAGGAGGTCGCGGCCATCGTTCGCCTCTGCAATCGCTACGACACGCCGCTCGTGCCGTGGGGCGCGGGCACCTCGGTCGAGGGTAACGCCGCAGCGGTGAGGGGTGGGGTGAGCCTGGACCTCTCCGAGATGGACGCGATCCTGGAGGTGAACGCGGAAGACTTTGACTGTACCGTCCAGCCGGGGGTGCGGCGCGAGGCGCTTAATGTTCACCTGCGCGATCAGGGATTGTTCTTTCCTATCGACCCGGGCGCCAACGCCACCATCGGCGGCATGGCCTCCACACGGGCGTCCGGCACCAACGCCGTACGCTACGGCACCATGCGCGAGGCTGTGCTGTCGCTGGAGGTGGTGACGCCGAACGGGGAGGTGATCCGCACTGCCCGCCGCGCCCGAAAGTCGGCCGCCGGCTATGACCTCACCCGCCTCTTCGTGGGGGCGGAGGGGACGCTCGGCGTGATCACCGCCGTGACGCTCAGGCTGCACGCCATCCCCGAGGCGATCTCGTCGGCGGTCTGCAGCTTCGAGACCCTGGCAGGGGCGGTGGACACGGTGGTGCAATGCATCCAGATCGGCATTCCGCTGGCGCGAGTGGAGATCCTGGACGCCACCATGGTGTCGGCGGTGAACCGCTGGTCTCATACGAACCTGCCGGAGGTGACGACCCTCTTCTTCGAGTTTCACGGTTCGGAGCGATATGTCGCCGAACAGGCCGAGCTCGCCTCGGAAATCGCGAGCGGCAACGGGGGCGGCGCCTTCCAATGGTCGCTCAAAGTTGAGGAGCGGAACGCCCTCTGGAAGGCGCGTCATGAAGCTTTCTACGCCGCCGTGGCGCTCCGCAAGGGCTGCGTAGGCTGGCCGACCGACGTGTGTGTGCCCATGAGCCGTCTGGCCCAGTGCATAGGGGAGACCCAGGCCGACCTGGAGCGGGCGGGCGTCACAGCCCCCATCCTCGGCCACGTGGGAGATGGCAACTTCCACGTCATCTTTGTGCTCGACCCGACCAGCCAGGCCGAGCGGGACGTGGCGGTCGATCTCAATCGCCGCCTGATCGAGCGAGCCCTCGCCATGGACGGCACCTGCACCGGCGAGCACGGCGTCGGGCTTGGCAAGCAGGACTATCTCGTGGCCGAGCTCGGGGATGCGGTCGGCGTGATGCGCACTCTGAAGCGCGCGCTCGACCCTAAGGGGTTGTTTAACCCCGGCAAAATCTTTGCGGCAGAGTGACACAATCGTCGGCTCAAAGAGGTCTTGGCTCACCTGTCAGATAGGTCTACGGTTCCTACAAGCCCGGCACGGGGCGCGGAGGACCCACATGCATCGATCGGGCGAGTCGCAAGAACCGGAGGCGCGCGTCGAGCTGACTGTGTCGGACGTCAAGGTCCTGACGTCCAGAGATGCCGTCGAAGACGCCCTCAGCGCAGATTGCTGCGCGTTGATATTCCGAGGTTCCTCTGCGTCGCCGTCCGAAGTTCGCGTCGTCACAATCAGCTCGGAAGTGCAGTATGAGCCCGAGGACTGCCAGCTGATTTTGGTGGTCGACAGGGAAGCGCTCGCAAAGCTTGGCGGCGACTTGCTGCTATCGCGCCCTGGCGCATTCCATCTTTCCACCGCCGTCCGCCTAATGGTGGTTGCGATACTCGAACCGCGGGCGCCTGCTTCGGCGGTAAGCGCCTATCAGTTCGCCAAGGGTATCGAGGTCGTCTGCGAGGTGCTGCGCCAGCATCGGGATGGCGAACTTCTGCCGCTCGCTGACGATGGCGTCCTGTCCGCAGCCGACACCCGCCGCATCCTAGCAGCGCGTCGCTTGATTGAAGAGCGATGCAGTGAGAAGTTGACGCTGGACGCTATAGCCAGGAGCTGCGGACTGAACCGGTCGAAGTTGACGCGCGGGTTCCGGGACCTCTTCAAGTGCACGGTGGCCGAGGCGCTCAGCGAGCGCCGCCTGGAGTTGGCCAGCAGCATGCTCCTGACCACCGACCTTCCGGTGGCGTCCGTAGGATACGAGGCGGGCTACGAGAACAAGGCGAGCTTCGCGCGCGCATTCGGCCGTCGCTTCGGCCGCACACCTAGCGACTATCGCACAGGGGCGATTGCCGCGTGACCCACCTTACGCCGGAGACGCCCATCAGCGGCGGCCCGCAGGTGCAGCGCGCGATCCAGGCTGTCAACCGACACATTCGCGAGGAGCGCCTCCGGGTTGGCGACACCCTGCCGAGCGAAGGCTGGTTCGCCTCGGAGAGCGGGGTCAGCCGCGCCGTCATGCGCGAGGCGCTCGGCGCCATGGCGGCGCTTCACTTGATCGACGTGGGCAACGGGCGCAAGCCCAGGGTCGCCGCCATCGATGGATCGGTCATCGCTGCCTCGCTCGGCCACGGCATCTCCACTTCCCAGGTCAGCGTGGCGGAGGTTTGGGAGGTGCGTCGAACCCTGGAGGTTCGCACCGCGGAATTAGCGGCGCGGTTCCGGACTCAGTCCGAGGCGCAACAGTTGACGTTCCTCGCAGAGCAGATGGAAAGGGCTGGTCAGGATCTCCAAGCTATCACGGCTCACGATGTCGCCTTTCACCGCACAATCGCCGACGCTGGCCGCAATGCGCTTTATCGACAGATCATCTCCTCGTTCACGCCACTGATGGAGGTGGCTGTACCGGCAGCTTGGCGGACGCGGCAAAGCCAGGAACAGAAATCGTCTATGCTCCAAAGGCATCGTGACATCGCAGCCGCGATCACGGCAAAGGAGCCCAAGCAGGCAGCGGAGGCCATGAACGCCCACTTCGAGGCTTCTATCGGCGACGTTCTAGCTGGCGCGGCCTGGTCGCGGTAACCTAGTCAAGGTCTGGCCACCCAGCGCCTTAGTGAGCGTACATGTCTGTTACTTCCCTCAATTTCCTTTATGTTGGCGTCAGAAAGGCAAAGGCGGAGTTTTATCTGACGACCGCTTCGGGCCTACTCCTAAACGGCCCCCGAGACGAAGTCCTCATCGCCGCTGCCGCCTAGAACCCGCACAAGCTCGCCAAGCTTGTCACGCCTCCCGCGCTCATCCCTACCACCTAGTGAGGAAGCGCCGACCACAAGTGCTAGCCGCTGCTTCAGCTCGTCTCAAAGCCTAATTCCGCAACGGGCTAGCGCAGAGCACGGGTCAACCGCTCAGTCTCTCCCGGCGAGCGTGGATGCGGGGAAGCATATACGGCAGACAGCCGGAGGGGATGGGCTACGATCCCGTTGTCACAGGGGCTTCCCCGCGTCGTAGCGCCGGCGAGCTTCCTCAATGCTGCTCAGCCGCCCAAGCGCCCAGCCAGCAAGGGTTCGCACCGGTCCCAGCACTTCACGCCCCATGTCGGTGAGGGCGTAGTAAACACCAGGCGGATTGCTCGGGATCTCGCTGCGCTGGAGATAGCCGTCGCGCTCCAGCCCGCGAAGGGTGCTGGTGAGCACCTTCTGCGAGATGCCGATGCGGCGGCGCAGGACGTTGAAGCGCAGCGCGCCGTCCTCCAGCGACACGATGATCAGCATGGACCACTTGTCGCCGACCCGGGCCAGGGTCGCGGCCAGCAGCCGGCAGGTCTCGGCCGGCAGTTCGGAGACGCATGGTTTCATCAAGGTGCCTCCTTGGCGAGTTTTCAGCCTCGTTCTAGCCCTGGTTACCCTTGGTGACCATCTACAGGAGCGCAGCCCCATGAGCCCCAGCGTCGAGGAGCCGCCCGTGCTGGTCACGGGTGGGTCCGGCTACCTCGCCGGCTTCGTCATCGCGCACCTGCTGTCGGCAGGGCACCCCGTCCGCGCCACGATACGGGACCTCGGGCGCGAGGCGGCGGTGCGCGCCGTCCTCCAGCGGCACGCCCCCACCGATCGGCTGAGCTTTCGCGCCGCCAACCTCTTGGCCGACGCAGGATGGGACAGCGCCGTGGAGGGCGTAGCGGGCGTCATCCACGTCGCCTCGCCCATGCCGGTGCGCGAGTACCGCGGGCAGGACCTGGAGGCTCCGGCCCGCGAAGGTGTGCGGCGGGTGATGGAG
>CAXUCS010000054.1:0-11187 GCA_964249365.1 uncultured Caulobacteraceae bacterium
ATGTTACTGAGCCTTCGGAGCCTCCGCTTCCGCAGCGGTGATCGGCAGCACCGGCAGGGCGATGTAGCTGTCGTGGGCGCCGGCGTCGTAGATGCGCTGCGTCGCCGACCGGTAATCCCCAGGCTTGGCGTAGAAGATGTTCGCCACATAGGTCTGGGGATTGCGGTCGTAGAGCGGGAACCAGCTGGACTGCACCTGCACCATGATGCGATGCCCGGGGAGGAAGACGTGGTCCGCCGTCGGCAGGGCCCAGCGGTAGAGCTCGGGCGTGTTCGGCGCGATCGGCGCCGGCTGGCTGAAGCTCTGGCGATACCGGCCCCGGAAGATGTCCATCGATATGCCGAGCTGGTAGCCGCCCATCTTGGGGTCGTCGCCGACCTCGTCGGGGTAGACGTCGATCAGCTTGACCACCCAGTCGCTGTCCGTGCCGCTGGTTGCGGCCCAGAGGTTCACCTGCGGGGAGCCGGCGATCCGCACGGGCGCGGCCAGCGGTTCGGTCTCGTAGGTCAGGACGTCCGGCCGGTCGGAGAAGAGGCGCTGGTCGTCCACCAGCCACTGGCTCCAGGTCGAACCGGTCGAATAGGTCGGCCGGATCGGCCGCAGCCGGTAGGGCACGGGCTTGGCGGGATCGGAGACATAGCCGGTGTAAGAACCCGCCCGCGTGGCGACGGGGGCGAAGCCCAGCCCTCCACCGTGATCGAGGTATAGCGGCTGGTTGGCGGCGCCGGGCGCCGGCCAGCTCCGGTAGCGCCGCCAGACATCGGCGCCCGTCTCATAGGCGATCACGGGCGCGCCGGTCTCCGCGGGCGGAGCCTGATCCTTCAGGTGCGCATCCAGGAACGGCTGGAGGATGTAGCGGCGGAAGTAGTAGGCGGTGTCGCCGTCGAACTTGATCGGCCCCAACGCGGAGCCGTCGCCGTTGGCCTGGCCGTGGCGCCAGGGGCCGATCACCAGCCGGTCCTCGCCCGCGGTGTCCACGGAGCGGGTCGCCTCCCAGGTATGGACGGCGCCGTAGATGTCCTCCTGGTCCCACTGGCCCTGGACGAACATGACCGGCACCTTGTGGGGCTTGGTCGCCAGCACCCTGTCCAGCGCCTGGGCCTGCCAGTAGGCGTCGTAGGCGGGATGAGCGGCGAGCTTCTGGGGGAAGCCCAGCGCGTCCAGCCCGTACTCGTGGGCGAAGTCGCCCGACGAGCCGGCGCGCAGGAAGGTGTCGTAGTCGTCATAGGCGCGCCGCCACAGGTCGTCGCCCGAACCCTTCGCCGTGTCCTGGCTGTAGTAGTAGTCGTAGCCGATCGGGCGGAAGGCGCCGTTGTGGAAGTCGTCGTCGCCCATCCAGGTGTCGCCCACCGGGTTGATCGGCACGGAGACCTTCAGCGCCGGATGCGGATCGGCCAGCGCCATCAGCGCCATCATGCCGTCGTAGCTCGTGCCCATGATCCCGACCCGGCCATTGCTCTCGGGCACGTGCTTCACCAGCCAGTCGACCGTGTCGAAAGCGTCGGTGGCGTGGTCTATCGCCGTGGGGTTGTCGGGCCCCCTCAGCGGCCGCTCGTTCACGTACTGGCCTTCCGAGCCGTACTTCCCGCGCACGTCCTGAACCGCCACGATGTAGCCGGACCGGCTGATCACGTCGTAGGTGGAGGGCAGGAGCGCGCTCATGTGGGCGCTCTGGGTCCTGGAGGTGTCCTCGTCGGCGCCGTAGGGCGTGCGGTCCAGGATGATGGGCATGTGCGACCCGGCCTTGGGGATGACCAGCACGGTGTGGAGCTTCACCCCGTCGCGCATGGGGATCATCACCTCGCGCCGGACGTAGTCGAAGCTGTCGGTGCGGGCCTGGAAGTGCTCCGGCATGTCCGGTGCGAGCTGGGGCTGGGCCGCCAGCGCGGGCGCACCGAGGGTGACGGCGGCGACGACGCCGGCCAGGGCGCGCAGGCGGAGGTCGGTCATCGGGGTCCTTGGGGCGGTGGGCGCACGGCGTAGCTAACCGGCCGTCCCTTGAGGCTCAAGGGACAAGCCGGTCCCCACGGGAGAGGGAGACGAGCGACAGCGCGAGCGGCGGCCTCTAAAGATCGGGCGAAACCCTTCCGTCCAGCCTTCAAGGCCTTCGCATGCGTTACGCCGTCGACGCTCCTCCTACGCCCACCCTGCCCATCCAGGGACGCGACGACCTCTTCCCCGTGCGGCGCATCTGGTGCGTGGGGAGGAACTACGCCGCCCACGCCCGCGAGATGGGCGACACCGGGCGCGAGGACCCCTTCTTCTTCGCCAAGCCGGCGGATGCGCTGGGGCAGGACGGGGCGGCGATCCCTTACCCGCCCAGGACCGCCAACCTCCATCACGAGGTCGAGCTGGTGGTCGCGATCGGGCGGGGCGGGAGGCGCGAGATCGCCGCGCGCGATGCGCTCGGCCACGTGTTCGGCTACGGCGTCGGCGTGGACCTGACCCGGCGCGACCTGCAGGACGAGGCCAAGGCCAAGCGTCGCCCGTGGGAGATGGGCAAGGGGTTCGACCGCTCCGCCCCGTGCAGCGCGCTCCGTCCCGCCGCCGCCGTGACGCCGGAACGGGGCGCGATCTCCCTCAACGTGAACGGCGAGCGGCGCCAGGCGGGCGACCTTGGCGACATGATCTGGAGCGTGGCGGAGGTGATCGCCGCGCTCTCCGGCTTCGTCGAACTCGCGCCGGGCGACCTGATCTACACCGGCACGCCGGAAGGCGTCGGGCCGCTGGAGCCCGGCGACCGGGTGGAGGGCGCCGTGGACGGCGTCGGCGCCCTCGCCTTCTCGATCACCTAAGCGATGGGCTGGGGCGCGGGAACGGTGCGCAGCAGGGCGGCGCGGTTGAGGTCCGCGATCTTCGGATAGCCGTCCACCGCCATCAGCAGGTCCGCCTCCGCCAGGATGGAGCGGAGCACGTGGGCGATCCCCTCGGCGCCGCCCAGCGCCAGTCCGTAGGCGTAGGGCCGCCCGATCCCCACCGCCCGCGCCCCGATCGCCAGCGCCTTGGCGACGTCGGTGCCCGAGCGCACGCCGGAGTCGAACAGGACCGGCGTGTCGCCGCAGGCGTCCACCACGCCCGCCAGCATGTCGATGGCCGCCAGGCCCCCGTTGGCCTGCCGCCCGCCGTGGTTGGAGCAGTAGACGGCGTCCACGCCCCCGTCGATCGCGCGCCGCGCGTCGTCCGGATGGCAGATGCCCTTCAGCACCAGCGGCAGCCGGGTCAGGCTCTTCAGCCACGGCAGGTCGGCCCAGGTCATGGAGCGCCCGAACACCCGCGCCCATGCAAGCACGGCGGCGCGCGGGTCCTCCTCCGGCGGCGCGGCGAGCTTGGAGCGGAAGACGGGATCGCTCATGTAGTTGGCGAGCGCGGCGCCGCGGAGCTGGGGAAAGGTCGAGCCGTTCAGGTCGCGCGGCCGCCAGCCGGTCAGCCAGGTGTCCAGCGTCACCACCAGCGCCTTGAACCCCGCCGCCTCCGCCCGCCGCACGAGGCTCTCGGCGAGCTCGGAGTCGTTTGGGCAGTAGAGCTGGAAGTAGCCGACGCCCTCCTCGCCGAGTTCGGCGGCGGTGGCCTCCATCGGGTCGTTGGACAGGGTGGAGGCCATCACCGGCACGCCGGTCATGCGCGCCGCCCGTGCGGCGGCGAGGTCGCCGTGGCCGTCCTGGGCGCAGAGGCCGATCACCCCGATGGGGGCCATGAACACCGGGCTCGCCAGCCGCTGGCCGAAGAGCTCGATGGACAGGTCGCGCCGGGAGCCGTCCACCATCATGCGCGGCACGATCCCCCAGCGGCGGAACGCTAGGGCGTTGTCGTCCTGGGTGTGCTCGTCGCCGCAGCCGCCCCGGACGTAGGAGACCACCTCCGCGGGCAGGGCCTGGAACGCCCGCTGCTCCAGCGTGGCGAAGTCCACCGGCAGCCTGGGCCTGACGCCCTTCAGCACGCCGTCCATGTAGATCTGGTTCTGGTAGTCGCCGAAGGCCGCCATGGCGTCTCTCTCCCGGGGCGCGAGGCGTCGCAGGCGCCGTCGGCGGCCAGCATAGCGCAGGACCGGCCGGCGTAACGCCGGCCCTAGCGGTCGTCCTTGCCCTTGCCCTTCAGGAGCGCCTCGGGGTGGCGTCCGAGGTAGTCGGCCAGCGTGCGGATCGAGCGCGCCGCGTCCGTCAGCTGGCGCACGGCGTCCGGCAGGCTGGCGTCCTGCTGGGCGCCCTGGCCGCTCAGCGTGGCGTTGGCGGCCGAGACCGCGCCGTTCAGCTGGTCGGCGGCCTGGTTCAGCTTGGACACCAGCGGACCGACCTGCGGCTTCACCTCCGCCAGCATGGCGTCCACCTGGTTCAGGGTCGAGTTCAGGTGCTGGAGGCTGTCGGTCAGCCCCGGCGATGAGACGAGCGCGTTCAGCCGCCCGGTGATCTGGCGCACGTCCGCCCCGATCGCCTCGATCGGCACGGTGTTGACCTTGTCGAGGATGGCGTTGACCTTGCCCGTCAGCTCCTCCGCCCCGGCCGGAGCGGCGGTGGGGATCTCGGCCGCCTCCCCTTGCCCGCCCAGGAAGGCGGGGCGGGCGCCGGCCACCTTCTGCAGCATCAGCGTCGCGGTGCCGATCAGGGGCGGGCTCTGCCCCATCTGCATGCGGTAGCCGCCGCGCAGAAGGTCGCGGAGCGCCGCGTCGGTGGTGGCGCGCACGTCGCCGGCGATCGGCAGGCCGAGGCTCTGCGGCTCGATCTCCAGGTCGACGGAGGTGAGCGGCTCGGTGGCGCCGCTCTTGAGCGCTATGCTGGCGTCCAGCACCTGCCCGATGCGCGTCCCGCTCAGCATCACCGGCGCGCCCTCCTGCGGGCGCTGTGCGGCGGCGGGGAAGAGCGCACGGTAGCGGACCTGGGGCCCGCGCGGCTGTTCCTGCGCTTCGGCCTTGTTGGGATAGTACCTGAAGACCTTGTGGGTGGAGGCCTGCGGTTCGCCGCTGGCCGTGGCGGGCGTGTCGAACTCGATCCCGCCGGTGATCACCGAGCTGCCCGGCCCTAGGATGGCGCTGAAATGGCCGGCGGTCAGGGCGATGTTGGCCGCCGCGGCGTTGAAGAAGAGGCTGTCGGGCCGCACCAGCGTGTCGAAGGGCGCGTTGACGAAGATCAGCAGGCGCGCGGTCTGCGGGTCCTGGATCGCGACCCGCGTGACCCGCCCGACCTCCAGGCCGTGGTAGTAGACGCCTGATCCCTGGCGCGTGGAGCCGACATAGGCGCCTTCCACCACATAGGGGGTGCCCTTCTGGTCCGGCGGCACCGCGGGAGGCTGATCGAGCCCGGTGAAATTATGGCGCGGCGCACCCTCGCCGGGCGCCACGCCGATGCTGACGCCGCTCAGGACCCCCTTGAGCGAACTGAGGTCGGTCAGGCTCGGCTCCGCGCCGATCAGCCAGAACTTGGTGCCGTCGCGCATGTAGGGGCGCGCCCGGCTTTCCAGCCGCAGCGTCATCTCCACCTCGCGGGCGTTCTGACTGATCCGGATCTTCACCACGTGGCCGACGGTGACGCCCTTGTAGATCACCGGTGTGTCGCCCGCGCGTGCGCCGCCGGAGGTGTGGAAGGTCACCACCACCTCCACCCCGCGGTTCGCGATCGCCTGTATGCCGAGGTAGGCGACCACCAGGAGCGCGGCGAGCGGAATGGCCCAGACCACGCCGGGCCAGCGTCCGCGCCGCTCGCGCGCCTCCGTATGCAGACGCCGGCGGATCGGCAGCTCACCGGCGGCTTCGGAGGAAGGCTGTGGGCGGGGCGTCTCGTCGCTCACGGGGCGGTCTCCGCGACATCCCACATCAGGCGGGGGTCGAAGGCTTTGGCGGCGAGGATGGTCAGGACCACCACGCCGGTGAAGAAGGGCGCCGCATCCTCCGCACGCGCGGTGAGCAGCGAGTTGAAATGCACCACCGGGACGAAGGCGGCGATCACCAGGGGATCGACCATGGACCAGCGGCCGATCTCGTCGACCAGCTGGAACAGGCGCGTCTTGAACCTGAGCTTCCTCCTGGAGTGCGCGCGCACCGAATAGATGAACCAGGCGATGGCGCCGAGCTTCAGGATCGGGATGAGGAAGCTCGCCAGGAAGACGAGCGCGGCCAGCCCGTACAGGTGCGAGTCCAGGAGGTCGTGCACGCCGCCGATGATGTTGTAGGCCATGGGGTGGAAGTCGATCGGGATGGTCGCGATGGGCAGGATGTTGGCGGGCGCATAGAAGATCAACGCTCCCAGGCTCAAGGCGGCCGCCCGCGCCACCGCGTTCCTCTTGCGGCTTTCCAGCCGGAGGCCGCAGCGCGGACACGGCGACTTCTCCCGCGACGCGGGCAGGAGGAGTTCGCAGGACTCGCAGCTCAGGGTCGCCTGTTCCACGTCCAGCCCGGGCTGGGCCATGATGGCGCGCCAGACGGCCTTCTTGTCCAGCGTCGCCCGGCTGAGAAGCGTCAGGAGCCCCGCCGCCATGAAACAGACGGCGCCCGGGCCGATGATCACGGTGACGGTTGCGGCCAGGCGCGCATAGGCCACCAGGAAGGCCAGCAGGAAGACGTCGGCCATGGCCCAGGTCTGCAGGGCGTTGGACCAGCGGAACACCCGTCCGAGCCAGGGCGGCCGCCAGCCCAGCCGCACGGCGCCGAGCACGGCGGTGAGAAGGGCGAAGCGCGTGATCGGCAGCACCACGGTGACGAGGCAGATCGCGATCGCCAGGGCCGGCCAGCCCTGGTCCCAGAGCACCGCCGTACTGGAGATCAGCCGGCTGTGTTCGGCGGCGCCCAGGAGCGTGCTGGTCAGGAAGACGAGGAAGTTGGCCGGGAACAGGAGGAGAAGCGCGCCGGCCGACATCGCGAGCGCGGCGTCCATGCTGCGGCCCGTGAAACGCTCCAGCCCCACGTCGCAGACCGCGCAGTCGAGCACGCCGCCGTGGCCGCGCGGAACGTCCTGGATCGTGCCGCAATGCCTGCAGGCCAGTACGTTGGAGGCGTCCACCAAGCCTTCTCAGAGCTCCCGCAGGCCTTTTAGGGCAGAGAGCCTGGCTTTTGCCAGCCCTGGCGCCAGGAGCAGAGGCGCCCTGCGCCCTCCGGATGGGACCGGCATGGCGTTAAAGCTTCATCCCAGGCCGGACGAAGCCCTGCAGCACCGCGCCCTCGGTGGAGAGGTAGTTGCGCGCATAGTCGAAGCGGGGCGTGTCGGAGAACAGCAGGTAGTAGTATTTCATCTGCTCGGCCCACCAGTAGCCGGGGCAGTGGTCGCTCTGGAGCTTCGGATCGGCTGTGACGTCGGCGAGGTCCGCATAGCCGTACGCCGCCTTGTTCCAACGGCGCATGTTCAGGAAGTGGGTGCGTCCGATCTCCCGCCAGCGCGGATCCCGGTCGAGGAGCCAGAGGTTGAACGCCGCATCCGCCAGTTCCGGATAGAGCGCGTTCGCCCTGTCCACCGCCGCGCCCGAACCGTAGTCGTAGGTCCCGGGCAGCACGCCGAAGCGGTCCTGCACCGACGCCCACGAGAGGGTGTAGGCCGACCCTTCCCGCGTCCAGCCGCCCTGGGCCAGGAGCCCGCCGTAGAAGGAGGCGAGCTCGTCCTGCTCGCGGCTGAGCCTCGCCCCCGTTTCGAAGTCGGCGTCGGCGATCCAGAACCGGCCGTCCTTCACCTCGACCTGCCGGCGCAGGACCGCGCGGGTGAGCGTGTCGAACATCGCCTTGCAATCGGCGTCGCCGAGAAGCTGCCAGGCGTCCCAGAGGTATTCGTAATAGCTGTCCACGCCGGAGCCGACCGTGGTGCGCCGGCTGGTCCAGGCGCCGGTGTCGGCGTCGATCCCGTCGGCGATCAGGTCGATCTTCGAGCGCCGCCGGTAGAGCGCCACCGTCGCCCGCTTGGGCCGGTCGTAGTAGCGCCGCTCTCCCGTAAGCCGGGCGAGCGTTCCCCATTCGGGCAGGTAGGTGCCGACCTCGGCAGGCCCCGTCCTGGGGTCGCGCGTGCGCCCCGTCCTCAGGTTGACGAAGCGGTGCGGCATGCCGGTCGGCGTGTCGAAGGCGGGCGCGAGCCGGTCTGCTAGGTCCCTGCACTTGGCCAGCAGCGCCGGGTCGCCGCAGGCATGGTGCGCCGACAGGAGCCCGCCGAGGAAGCGGATGGAGGTCTCGAACACCGAGACCTCCCCGTCCACGTCGAAGTCGAGGCTTTCCTTCACCCAGGCCACCCCGGCGGCGAACTGTTCGTCCAGCCCCATGACCCAGAGCGTGCCGAGGCCCTCCACCAGGCTCAGGCCCAGGTGGTGCGTCTTGAGGGGAAAGCTTTCCGAACCGCCGCTGATCGGCTTGATCTGGTCCTTGCCCCAGGCGAGCCGGTGGTAGTTGTCCCACGCCCACGCCATCTCGGCGCGCACCTCGACGGCCAGCGCGCCCCAGTCCCGCGCCTCGGCGCGCGCGAGCGGCGGTGTGGCGAGGAGAGCGGCGGCGGAGCCGAGGACGGCGCGACGGCCGGGGCGGAGCATCATGCGCCTCCTCTACCTAGCTTGACCGTGCAGGGTAAGGCTGGGAGGAGTCGGCCGCCATGGACCTCCTCACAAGCAGCCTCGCCCTTCACCCTCGATGGGGAAGGGCCCTGGCCGCCCTGCTCGCGGGCGCCGCCCTCCTCTCCCCAGCCCTGGCCCAAGCCGACCCCGCGACCGCATACGCCTCCGTAGACCCCTTCATCGGCACGGGGCCGGACGGGCACACCTACCCCGGCGCGACCACGCCCTTCGGCATGGTGCAGCTCAGCCCCGACACCTGGATCGGCGACTTCCACCACAGCTACGCCCACGCGGCCGGCTACCGCTACGACGACAGGACCATCCAGGGCTTCTCCCACACCCACTTCTCCGGCGCGGGCCACTCCGATCTCGGCGACGTGCTGCTGATGCCGATCTCTGGCGAGGTGAAGCTCGAGCCCGGCGACGAGACCAAGCCCGGCTCAGGCTACCGCTCCCGCTTCAGCCACGACACGGAGCGCGCCGAGCCCGGCTACTACGCCGTGACGCTCTCCGACTACGCCACCCGGGTGGAGCTTACGGCCACCCCCCGGGTGGGCCTGCACCGCTACGCCTTCCCGGCGGGCAAGCCCGCGCACGTGCTGATGGATCTCCGCCAGAGCATCTACAACTATCCCGGCAAGGTGCTGTGGTCGCGCATCCGCATCCGCGGCGACGGCACGGTCACCGGCATGCGCGAGACCCGCGGCTGGGCGCCGGGTCGCCAGCTCTACTTCGCCATGCGCTTCTCAGCTGCGCCGAACGGCCACGAGCTCTACGATCGCGAGCCCGTGCCCGTGCCCTACCACGGCTTCAAGACGCCCGGCGACGACGCGTCCGACACCCAGGCCATCGAGGGCCGCGGGCTCATCGGCGTGTTCGACTTCGACGCGCTGAAGGGCCCTCTGGTGGTGAAGGTCGCGCTCTCGCCGGTCAGCGAGGCGGGAGCGATCGCCAACCTGGAGGCCGAGGCGCCCGGCTTCGACTTCGACGCCCTCCACGCGAAGGCGAAGACGGCCTGGACGCAGGCGCTCGGCGTCGTGGACGTCCAGGCCGCCGCGCCGATGGAGAAGACCGTCTACACCTCGCTCTACCATGCGCTGATGGCGCCTGGCCTGTCGATGGACGTGGACGGCGCCTACCGCGGGCCGGACAACCAGGTGCACCAGGCCAAGGGCTTCGACTTCGTCTCCACCTTCTCGCTCTGGGACACCTACCGCGCCGAGCAGCCCCTGATGACACTGATCGAGCCGCCCGTCCGCACTGCCGACGTGGTGAACTCGCTGGTGGCCTCGCAGGGCGAAAGCCAGTTCGGCATCCTGCCCGTCTGGCAGTTCCAGGGCATCGAGGGCTGGTGCATGATCGGTTACCACGCCGTGCCCGAGATCGCCGACGCCTACATGAAGGGCCTGGGCGGCGTGGACGCCGACCGGGCGCTCGACGCGATGGTGAAGAGCGCCACCTACGCGCCCTACGGCCACCTCGGCCAGTACATGAAGCTCGGCTATGTGGCGGTCGACCATGACGGCGAGGCCGCCTCCAAGACGGTGGAGTACGCCTTCGACGACTGGACCATCTACCGCATGGCCGAGAAGATGGGACGCACCGACGTCGCCGCCATCTTCAAAAGGCGTGCGGAGGACTGGCGCAACGTCTTCAATCCCGCGATCGGCTTCGTGCAGCCCAAGCTCGCGGATGGGCAGTGGCGCACTCCCTTCGACCCGGCGAAGGCCGGCGCGGCCAGCGGCTTCACCGAAGGCAACAGCTGGCAATACAGCTGGTACGAGCCCCAGGACATCGGCGGCCTGATCACGCTCCTCGGCGGCGACGCCAAGCTGGTCGGCAAGCTCGACGCCATGTTCGACCAGAAGGTCGACCTGAAACAGTATGCCGATGTGGAGGACATGGCCGGGCTGATCGGCCAGTACGTGCACGGCAACGAGCCAAGCCATCACCTCGCCTACCTGTACAGCTACGCCGGCCAGCCCTGGCGCACCCAGGAACGGCTGAAAGAGATCGTCGACAGCCAGTACCGGCCGACGCCGGACGGCCTGGTCGGCAACGACGACCTCGGCCAGATGTCGGCCTGGATGATCTTCACCGCGCTCGGCTTCTACCCCGTGGCGCCGGGCTCGGACGAGTATGTGCTCGGCCGCCCCTTCGTGGACCACGCCACGCTCAACCTGCCGAACGGCCGCCGCTTCGAGGTAGTCGCGGACGGGCTGTCGGCCGACCACCCCTACGTCGGCCACGTGCTGCTGGACGGGCGGCTGCTGCAGCGCGGCTTCCTCCGCCACGACGAGATCACCGCGGGCGGCGTGCTCCGCTTCCAGATGTCGGCGGAGCCGAACAGGACCTGGGCCACCCGCCCGCAGGACCGCCCCTACTCCCTGACGCCCTACCCCGGCGGCTGATCCACCCTCCTCCCGCAGCGGAGCGTTATCCGCTTCGAAACCCTGATCCGGCTAGGTCGTCGCCCGAAAGCGGGGGGCCGCGACCGCGCCGCCGGATGACCAACTACAGCCTCGTCGACCTCCAGGGCCTCGTCCTCGCCTCCGCGAGCGACCTCCTCCTGCTCATCGCGCCGGGGATGGCGCTGGCGCGGCTGGGCGGCGCGTGGAGGGGTGAGCCCGCGCGCCGCGCCGCGCTCGGCCTCGAAAGCCTGGACGAGCGGTGCATGCC
>CAXUCS010000055.1:0-10900 GCA_964249365.1 uncultured Caulobacteraceae bacterium
AGCTTCCCCAATACGGTGGCGGTGCAGGCGCAGATTCGGGAGGCGCGGGCGGCGGCCTCTGGCTCGCTCGCCAACTTCCAGGGGACGGTGCTGCAGGCGCTGCAGGACGTGGAGACCTCGCTCGTGACCTACCAGGGCGAGCTGCGCCGCAACCACTCGTTGAAGGGGGCGGACGACGCCCAGCGTCACGCCTTCGAGCTGGCGCAGGTGCGCTACGCCAACGGCTCGTTCAGCTACCTCGATCTCCTGAACGCCGAAACCAATCTGGTGAACGCCGACATCCAGCTGGCCGACTCCAGCCAAGCCCTGGCGTCCGACCAGGCCACGCTGTTCAAGTCGCTCGGCGGCGGCTGGGAGCAGGCGCCCTCGATTGAGCCCCCGCCCATCCCGGATGCGAAGAGGGGCGGCAGGGCCACCCCCGTCACCTGAGCCGCAACGCAAAAGAGCCGCCCCTGCGGGCGGCCCTTCGCATCAGCCGTTGAGCGGCTCAGTAGCCGTAGCGGGCTTCCCAGCGCAGGCTGCGGCCGACGTAGTCCAGTTGGGACTGGATGTAGCCCTGCTGATCCGGCGACAGGGCGCCATAGCGCTGGTAGTTGCTGCGCGCATAGAAGCGGACGCGGCGGAGCCGGTCGTAGGCCTGCTGGGCTTGGCCGGGCGCGATGCGGCCGTCGGCCGAAAGCCGGTCGACGCGGCGCTGCAGGAAGTCGATGCGCTGACGGATGTCGGACGGCGCGCCGGCCCAGAAGCTGCCGGGAGGCGGCGGGGCGTAGTTGGCGCCATAGCCGTAGCCGCCGTTCGGCGGCGGCGGTCCGTAGCCGTAGGCCGGCGGGCAGGGGTCGTTGCGACTGCCTGCGATCACGTTGCCCCCGATGCCGCCGCCGACCGCGCCGAGCACCGCGCCTTCACCACGCGAGTGGCGGCCGGCCAGCACGCTGCCGAGCAGGGCGCCCGCGCCGGCGCCGAGAACGGTGCCCTGCGTGCGGCTGGCGTTGTTGGACGCCACGCAGTTCGGGTCGGCCGGTTGGGCCAGCGCGGCCCCCGGCAGGATCGCGGCGAGCACGCCGGCGAGGATCAACTTGTTTCTCATGGTCCGCCTCCTTTATCGCCCCGGGATGGAGCGGGTGTTTACGGTCGTCAGCGTCTAGAGTGGCCCGGCTGAACCGGAGCTGACCGGGCGACGATGCTCCCGCTCAGCTTCCTTGACGGCTTCAGCCCTGCGCCTGCCGCTTGGCCTTCTGGTGCGCCATATGGTGGCCGATCGCGCAGCCGCCGACCGCGCCGACGGCGGCATGGTGGCCTGCGAAGTGGCCCGCCACTCCGCCGACCACCGCGCCCTTGAGACAGCCGGCGGCTTCCGCCGAGCCGGCTGTGAGCGCGAGAACGGCCGAAGCGGCGATCAGGATGGGTTTCATAGGGCCGAGCTCCTTAAGGCAGGCTCAGCCTCTAACGCACGACGGCCACGCTTGGCGCCTGCCTTCAGGCTTACATTCGTGAGCGCCCCGAGGATCAGACGACGCGGTCGACCAGCATGGCCTTGATGGAGGCGATCGCCTTGGCCGGGTTCAACCCCTTGGGGCAGACCTGGGCGCAGTTCATGATGGTGTGGCAGCGGTAGAGCTTGAACGGGTCCTCCAGGTAGTCGAGCCGCTCGCCCCGAGCTTCGTCGCGGCTGTCGGCCAGCCAACGGTAGGCCTGCAGCAGCGCCGCCGGACCGAGATACTTCTCCTGGTTCCACCAATAGCTCGGGCACGAGGTCGAGCAGCAGGCGCACAGGATGCATTCGTACAGGCCGTCCATCAAGGTGCGGTCCTGCGGCGTCTGCACCCACTCCTTCTGCGGCTCCGGCGTGTCGGTGTGCAGCCAGGGCTCAATGGACTCGTACTGGGCGAAGAACAGCGTCAGGTCCGCCACCAGATCCTTGATCACCGGCATGTGCGGCAACGGCGAGATCGTGATCTCCTTGCCCGGTACGTCGGACCAGGCGTGGGTGCAGGCCAGCGTGTTCCTGCCCCCGAGATTGATCGAGCAGGAGCCGCACACGCCTTCCCGGCAGGAGCGGCGGATGGCGAGCGTCGGGTCCACCGTGTTCTTGATGTGCAGGATGACATCCAGAACCATAGGCCCGCACTGCGAGGTGTCGACGTCGAACGTGTCCCACCGCGGGTTGGCGTCGCTCTCGGGATCGTAACGGTAGACCTTGAAGGTCTTGACCGACTTGGCCCCGTCAGGCGCGGGATAGTGCTTGCCCTTGGTGACCTTGGAGTTTTTCGGGAGAGCGAATTGGACCATCAGGGCCGTCCTTCGGATAGGGAGCAGGCGCGCGTGAGGCGCGCCTTGCCAGAGTTTTCTGCGTCATACTTCGACCGGATCGAGCCGGCGATCGATGCGGCTGACGCGCGTATCCAGGCCGTCGATCCGATGCTCCAGCCGAACGAAGTCGCCACGCAGCTCGACCGTCTCGCGCCGAACGCCGACCAGTTGCTCCTCCATCGAGCTGACCCCAGACGTCAGCCCGTCCAACCTTTCAACCACACGGTCGAGCGTCTCTTCTATGCGGCGAAGATAAGCCAGGATGAAGTTCTCGGGCTCGGTCATGACGAAGTGGTTAATATACCCGCTTCTTTGGCGGAATGTAGGAGACGTCGTTGGTCATGGTGTAGGTGTGCACGGGGCGATAGTCGATCGAGACTTTGCCGCTCGGCGCGTCGAGCCACGCGAGCGTGTGCTTCATCCACTCCGAGTCGTTCCGGTCCGGGTAGTCGTCGCGGGCATGGGCGCCGCGACTTTCCGGACGGTTGACGGCGGAGTTCACCGTCACCGTCGCCTGGCCGATGAGGTTGTCGAACTCCAGCGTCTCCATCAGGTCGACGTTCCAGATCAGGCCGCGGTCGTGGACCCTGATGTCCTTGACCTGGTCATAGACGTCGGTGATCCGGCGCACGCCCTGCTCCAGGCTGTCCTGGACGCGGAACACGGCTACGTCCTCCTGCATCGCCTTCTGCATCTCCTGGCGGAGTTTGGCGGTCGGCGTGGAGCCGGAGGCGTTCCTGAAGCGGTCGAAGCGGGCGAGGTGGCTGTCGGTCAGGCTGTCGGGGATGTCGCGCTGGCGCTCGCCCGGCTTGACGATCTCGGCGGCGCGCAGGCCCGCCGCCCGGCCGAACACCACGAGGTCGGTCAGCGAGTTGGAGCCCAGCCGGTTGGCGCCGTGGATGGAGACGCAGGCCGCCTCGCCCACCGCCATCAGCCCGGGCACCACGTGATCGTTGTCCTCGCCGACCTTGGTCAGGACCTCGCCGTGATAGTTCGCCGGGATGCCGCCCATGTTGTAGTGGACGGTGGGGAGGACGGGGATCGGCTCCTTGGTGACGTCGACGCCCGCGAAGATGCGCGCGGACTCCGAGATGCCCGGCAGCCGCTCGTGGATCACCTTGGGGTCCAGGTGGTCGAGGTGCAGGAAGATGTGGTCCTTGTTCGGACCCACGCCGCGGCCTTCCTTGATCTCCACCGTCATGGAGCGGCTGACCACGTCGCGCGACGCCAGGTCCTTGGCGGAAGGGGCATAGCGCTCCATGAAGCGCTCCCCTTCCGAATTGGTCAGGTAGCCGCCCTCTCCGCGCACCCCCTCGGTGATCAGGACGCCCGCGCCGTAGATGCCGGTGGGATGGAACTGCACGAACTCCATGTCCTGGAGCGGCAGCCCGGCGCGCAGGACCATGGCGTTGCCGTCGCCGGTGCAGGTGTGGGCGGAGGTGCAGCTGAGGTAGGCTCGGCCGTAGCCGCCGGTCGCCAGGATCACGAGCTGGCCGGAGAAGCGGTGCATGGAGCCGTCGTCCAGCTTCCAGGCGGTGACGCCGCGGCAGGTCCCCTCGTCCATGACGAGATCCAGCGCGAGATACTCGGTGAAGAACTCCACCTGGCAGCGCAGCGCCTGGCCGTACAGGGTGTGGAGGATAGCGTGGCCGGTGCGGTCGGCGGCGGCGCAGGTGCGCTGGATCGGCCCCTCGCCGAAGTTCTTCGTCATGCCGCCAAAGGCGCGCTGGTATATCTTGCCCTCGTCCGTGCGGGAGAAGGGCACGCCCCAGTGCTCCAGCTCATAGATCGCTGCCGGGGCGTTGCGGGCCAGGTATTCGATGGAGTCCTGGTCGCCGAGCCAGTCGGCGCCCTTCACGGTGTCGTACATGTGCCAGCGCCAGTCGTCGGCGCCCATGTTGCCGAGCGCCGCCGAGATGCCGCCCTGCGCCGCCACCGTATGGGAGCGGGTGGGGAAGACCTTGGACACGCAGGCGGTCTTGAGTCCCGCGCTGGCGCATCCGAGCGCGGCGCGCAGGCCCGATCCGCCCGCCCCGACCACGATGACGTCGTAGGTGTGGTCGATGAATGGGTAGGCCGAAGCCATGGTCAGTGCGCTCCCGCGCCCAGGAGGGCGACTTTCAGGATGGCGAACACCCCGAGCGCAGCGGTCAGCCAGCACACGGCGGAGTTCAGGAGCAGCAGCATGATCTTGTCGCGGACCACATGGATGTAGTCCTCGATGATCACCTGCATGCCCATCTTCATGTGGTAGGCCGAGACGAAGATTGTCAGGGCCGCCAGCACCGCGTTCACGGGAGATTGCAGAAAGGCGACCGCACCCTCGTAGCCGCCGTGGGCGACCGCGAGCGCGCCCCACACCGCCCAGAGCGACAGGGGGGCGAGCGCGATGGAGGTGGCGCGCTCGGCGATGAAGCGGCCCGCGCCCTCATGGGCGCTGCCGAGCCCCCGCGCGCGGGAAAGCGGGGTGCGGAAGGAGTCGGCCATGCGCTTGGGTCCTCAGCCGCGGGTTTGAACAAACAGGCCGACGGCGAACACCGCCACGCTCGCCGCCACGGTGAAGGCGATGCAGAGCCAGGCGGTCATGTTGGCGGTGGTGGGCAGGAAGCCCCGGCCGCTGTCGAAGGCGAGGTGTCGCAGCCCCGCCGCCAGATGGTAGAAGATCGACAGCGTGATGCCGAACAGCACGAGGAGCCCCGGCGGCGAGCCGAGGAGGCCCGCGTAGGTCGCGTACGCATCCGGCCCGAGCGCCAGCGCCAGCGCCCAGCCGGCGACGACCAGGAGCCCGCCGTACAGCGCCGCTCCGGTGAACCGGTTCGCGATGGAGGCGAACATGGTGACGTGGAAGCGCCATACCTGCAGGTGCGGCGACAGCGGGCGGCTGTGGGGAACGCCCATCGGCCCCTTGGCGTCCGCCTTGACCTGGCTCATACGCGCCCTTTCGCCACTGCAACAAAGTGTGGCTTTTGGACCCCGACTCCAGGCCTGTCAACGAAGCCGCCCGATGCGCTGTCGGCCCCGTTCACATGGGTTTACGTCATCGTGTCGGCCCGTCCGCCGAGGCAACGCAGCGCGGCCATGCGGGCGAAGGCGAGGAGCAGCGATCGCCGCCGCGACGGGGCCAGCGGCGTTTCGGGTCCTTCCGCCAGCACCGCGCCCCCGAAGCCGTCGGCCACGATCAGCCCGGCCCCCTCCGGCAGGATCCTGCGCGGGAACTCCGGACTGACCGCGAAGTAGAAGCGGTCGCAGAAGGGCTGGTAGTCGCGCCACTTGGCGTCGGCGCGGTAGTCCTCCGGCGAGGACTTCACCTCCACGACGGCGAACTCGCCCCGGGGCCCGAGCGCCAGGATGTCCGCCCGCCGCCCGTTCGGCAGCGGCGCCTCTAAGACCGGCGCCCAGCCGAGCTGCGCCAGCAGCCGCGCTGCACCGCGCGTGACCGCCAGCGTCACCTCCGGCCGGCTGGCGACGATCTGAACCGCGGCGCTCATCACGCCACAATGTTCCGGCTTCGTTCGATGTCAAGTCGGGCGATTATATACCTTGCAAACCAAAGGCGCGCGGTTAAGCTCTCGCCATGCGAATGATGCTCTCAGTGGTGGTTGCGATCTGCCTCTCAGGAGTGGTCGCCGACGCCGGGGCGCAGGTTCCTGACGCCGCGCCAACTGACACCGACCTACGGGCAGCTTACTGTCGCGAGGTTGTGAAAAGCACTCTGTCGATGGCGCTTCAAAGCGCGCCTGATCCGCCGAGCAGTGCGGATTTGTCTCCGGCGGCTCTGAGGAGAAACTACGACCGATTACAGATGTATGTCGCGGGACGGCTTGCCTTCATCAATCCGGTGATGATGGTTTCGGCCATCAAGAGTGCGGATAGCGATCTTGCCGCCATAGATAAGGCTACGGATGCGCACGACTTCACTAGCACGAGAGACGTGAGCTCTAGGACGGCCCGCTGTTTCGGCGATCTTTCGTGGCTTCCGTTCTAGCCACCCCCCTGAGCCTCTCGTCAAACCCCTCCTCGCTCTCGTCGCACTCCAGCTCGCGGGCGAGGTCGGCGAACTTCTCGGCTTGAGTGCGGGGGTCGGGCTCACGATCTTGCATTGTGACTTACACCCCGGCGTGACCTGGAAGCTCTCGAAGCAATACTGGATAGATACGCTCCCAAACATCACTCATTACCAGTGCTGCATACTCCCAGGGAAGCTCAACGTAATCCGCAACCGACTGTATACTTAGGCTTCGCGCCGTATAGGGTTCCATTAGAATGGACCTTGTTCCCCAGGGGAAAAGCACAGCTAACGCCTCATAAAGGCCCAGCGTGTCGGTAAGAGTCTTGTAATCCGTACTCAGAGCCGACTCGGCCTCAAAAGGCAGGCGTATTCTGGCTGCGAGCGTTTCGACCTCTTCAGAGGAGGCGACTCTGTTCAATGGGGGATCTAGGACGTGCAACAGTTCCTTACAGCTAATAAGCCGTTGCCAATCGTTCGGAAGTGACTTGCATATATAGATATCTGCTACGCAGCGCGGGCGATCGAAATCCAGTGCCCAATCGTCATTATATTCCCAAGGCTCCCAATGGACGAGTTCACCCCTGAGAACCTGCTATCGATTTCGACAGGCCATACATGAAGCTGGTCGCGAACTCCCGAAATCCGCAGAAACGGTAGGATGTCGTCTTCAATATCTAGGGGTGCCGCTTCGATCTCTGCGAAGTGTTTTATTACGTCAACAACGTCCACTTCGCTCTTCCGCAAATAGAAAGGGCTCGGCGAGTAAGCCGAGCCCTCAGATGGATCGGTGAGTCGGGCGTTAGATATTCGCGATAAACGTGCGCGCGTCAACCTTCGCCTTAGTGGCCTTGGGCCAACCTGACTCTACCGCAGTACCGTCACGATGCTGCGCGCCCGCACTGCAGATTTGCGCACGGAAATCGCGTTCTTCGATGACCTTCTCGCTGCCGCATGCGAAGCGCACGTTGCGCAGCTTCATGTCTTGCCTCGTTGAGAGGCAGGACACGAGGTTGTCTCTCCCGTGCTCAGACATGACATTCTCCTTGTGGAACGACGCTTGCGGGACGTCGATCCAGCCCTCAGCTTCTGATAAGTAGGCAAGATTTGCCTGTTCGCTCGCACCGAACGAGCGGAGTTTAATGGCGGAAATTATTTCCGTCAATATGCCCGCTTGACTTTTTGAGGAGAGTCGTGCAGACGCATGACTCTCATACTAAGATCGCGTGACTCACTGGGATTTGCAAGAGCGGGTTGAGCGACTCACCGCGATTTCCCCTTGCAACACCACCGCGATCGCCTTTTGCGCCCTTTTTGCCGCTTAGACCCCGCCGTGAGGCTGTCGATACGTCAGCCGCTTGCCGACCACACCATGCAGGACCTTCTCAGCCCGACGCTTATCGTCTACGCCATTCGCCGCGCGCTCGCTGTAGCGAAAGTCGAACTCGGCCACGTAGCGGTGAAGGTGGTGCGGAGCGCAGTGCTGATACACGCCGCGCATGCCGCGCTTGAAGATGGAGTAGAAGCCCTCGACCGTGTTCGTGTGGACGGTGGGGTCCAGCTTGGACACGTACTCCTCGCGGCGGTGATTGACCGTGCCGTGGGCGGCGAAGGACTTGCCCGGCCGCTTGTAGAACAACGCCTCGTCGGTGATTAGGCGGGCTTCGGAAGCCATGTTCGCCGCCAGCACGATGCCGACCTGCTTGGAATTCAGGTGGTCCATGACGATGGAGCGAGCGCGGCCGGTGTTGCGGTCTACAAGGCTTAGGACCTTCATCTTGTGGTGACCGCCGCCCTTTCGGGGAGGCTCCATGGGCTCGAAGCCGATGTAGGTCTCGTCAACCTCCACGTCGCCGCCGCCTTGGCCGAACGGGGCTAGGTCGCCAGAGCGCATCGCCTCGCGGATGCGGTGCGCCAGAAACCAGGCCGTCTTGTAGGTGATCTCCAGGGTGCGGTGCAGCTGGTGGGCGGAAACACCCTTCTTACTGGAGGCTATGAGGTGCATCGCCTGCAGCCAGATGTGCAGCGGGAGCTTGCTCTCCTCGAAGATGGTGCCGATCCGCACGGTGAACTGGCGCTTGCAGTCGCCGCACTTCTTAAGGCCCATTCGAACGCGCTTCTCCACGTTCGGCTTGATGTGAGTGATTCGGCCTACGGCGCCGCAGCTCGGGCACACCGGGCCCTGCGGCCACAGGACGCTTTCGACCTTGGCGAAGGCGGCGGCTTCATCGTGAAAGTGAGGAGCGGAGAGGATGGACATGGCGGGGCCTCAGGACCCCTCCCTTATGCTCCCGGCTCACCGGGTTTGCAAGGTATATAATCGCCTCAAGTCGAGTGGCCATGGCTTACAAGGCGTCTGCTAACGGTGTCGCCTTGGCTGCGCAGGTCTGAGCGCGTCCGCGGGGCTGCCCGCTTGCATGAGACCTTCACCACCGTACCTCCCGTCGTCGTCTCCCGAGTGGCGATCCGCCCTTGACAGCCAGGCGATCTCTACGGTCGGAGGACACGGAACTGAGGAGGCGGCGGCGTGGGTCCTCCGGAGCGCATACCTGTAGCGGTCGTCCTCATGGGTGTCAGCGGCAGCGGCAAGACCACGGTGGGGGAGCTGCTGGCGGCGCGGCTCGGGTGCGGCTTCATCGAGGGGGACGAGCTCCATCCCGCGGAGAACGTCGCCAAGATGCGCTCGGGCGTGGCGCTGGACGATGAGAGCCGGGCGCCGTGGCTCGCCCGGGTAGGCGCCGCGCTGGAGGCGGGCGTGCGGCGCGACGGGGTGGCGGTGGCGAGCTGTTCGGCGCTGAAGCGGCGCTACCGCGACCAGCTGCGCGCCGCCGTTCAGGCGCCGCTGCTCTTCCTCTGGCTCAATGCACCCGAACCGGAGCTGAGGCGGCGCGTGACGGAAAGGGTCGGCCACTACATGCCCGCGAGCCTGCTCGGCAGCCAGCTTGCCGACCTGGAGCCGCCGGGGAATGACGAGCGGTGGCTGGAGCTGACGGGCACGGCCGGCGCGGAGGCGGAGGTCCAGACCGCGTTCGCCTGGATCGCCGAGTCCGCCCGGCGCGGCTGAGCCCCCGCGCCGCCCGACCCCGGCCCTGGCCTCAGCGGGGCTGGTCGTAGATCAGCTTGGAGACGTCGTAGCCGAGCTGGCGGGCGCGGGCGACCGCCGGGGCGCGGTTGGCCTGAAGGTCGGGCGTACGGCTGAAGAGCCAGAGGTACTTGCCCGTCGGCTCGCCCACCACCACCCAGCTCTTGCCCGGGCCATAGTCCAGCACCCAATAGTCCTTCCACACGAAGGGGAAGAAGGTCAGGCGGAACTTGGCGTTGGTGCCTGCGTCCAGCATCTTCATCTGCGGGTGATAGACCTTGGGCGCCCGGCCGGCGCGAAAGCAGGTGTCCACCACGCGAAAGCCGCCATCCGCGCTCGGCTGGTAATCGACCTCGGCGCGCGCACACTCCTCCTCCACCTTGTTGTGGAGGCGGGCCACCTCGTACCAGCGACCGGCGTAGGACTGCAGGTCGACGGGCTTGGTCGGTTCGGGCGTGGCCGCCATCAGGACCAGCGCGAGCGGCAGGAGGGCGGCGTACGCGGTTCGTCTACGCATGGGACTCGGTTTGCGGGGCTCGGAGCGTGGCGGCTCGAGGTCGTCCAGGTTGCGGCTATCGGCAGGCATTGGGGCGGGAACGGGGCGGCGGCTCAGGCTGCGGCGCCAGCGCCCGGGCCGACCCCGTGGGCGTGGAAGAAGTCGAGGGTGCGCCGCCAGCCGTCCCGGGCCGCCGCCGGATCGTAGCTTGAGCGGTAGTCGGCGTGGAAGCCGTGGCCCGCCTCGGGATAGACGACGATCTGGTCGGGGCTGTGGGCGGCGGCGAGGCGCGCGCGCATGGCGGCGATGTCGTCGGCGCTGATGCCCTTGTCCTGCCCGCCGTAGAGGCCGAGCACCGGGACCCTGAGCCTGCCCGCCACGTCTATCGGATAGGGCCGCCCCGGTTCGCCCTTCCCCTCCGGCGGGTGGGCGAGGGGACCGTACCAGGCCACCACCGCCCTCAGCTCGGAAAAGCGCGAGGCGATCATCCAGCTCTGGCCGCCGCCCCAGCACCAGCCGGCCTCGACCATCCGGCCCGCGTCCACGTCCGGCTGCGCCTTCAGCCAGGCGAGCGTGGCGGCGACATCGCCCATCACCTGCTCAAGGTGCGCGGTCTGGACGATCGCCATGATCTTGCCGAAGTCGGTCAGGGTCGGGAGCTGGTCGCCGCCCGGCGCGCGGAAGAAGAAGGTGGGCGCGACCGCTACGAAGCCCAGGTGGGCGAAGCGGCGGCAGAGGTCCTGGATGTAGGCGTGAACGCCGAAGACCTCGGAAACCACCAGCACCGCGGGATGGCGGCCTGGGCCCGCGGGGCGGGCGACATAGGCCGGCAAGGCGGGCCCGGACGGTTCGGGGATGGCCACGGTGGCGGTGATGAGGCCTGCCTCGTCCGTGTGGATCGGCTCGGCCTCGGCCGAGAGCGCAGCGGCCGCGTAGCCGGCGAAGATCAGGCCACCGAGCGCACGGCGCGAGACCTCGAAGTCGGCGGGCTCGGGGCCTTCGGCGC
>CAXUCS010000056.1:0-10811 GCA_964249365.1 uncultured Caulobacteraceae bacterium
GGCCGAGGCGGCGGGCGAACCGCAACCCGAACCGGCCCCGCAGGCCGCTCCCGAACCCGACCCCGCCGAGATCACCGGCCAGGCTCCGGCGGCCCCGAGGCGCGGCTGGTGGCGCCGCAAGGGCTGACGCCGGGATCGAGCGGATAGGCCGTTTCCGCCACGCGCTGGCGGAGACGGCGGCGCTCAGCCGGGCGGCCTGCAGCGTCTAAGAGCTGTTGGACCGTGTAGCGGACAGGCTCTGGACGCCGCCGCCGTCGCGTCCGGCGAGCCGGGCCCTGTCAGGGCCTTGAGCAGGTATCGCCCGCGTCGCCGAAGCCTCAGCCCTTACGCCGACAGGAGCATCTGCTTGAACATGGCCATCAGGTCGGGCGCGTCAGGGTCGGGCCTCGGCACGCTCAGGACGGCGTTGGCGCTGACGGTCGCCTCCCCGTCGGCGGTGACAAGTCCCCGCGCGAAGACGGTGCGGCTCGTGCGGCGCAGGAGCTCGGTCCGCAGCTCCACCCAGGCGCCCGCCGGGGTGGGGCGCAGATAGTCCAGCGACAGCGATACGGTGGGCAGCACCGGCGAGCGGTCGCCGCCCGCGTAGGCGCAGGCGGTGGACATCATGACGTCGCAGAAGGTGGCGAGCAGCCCGCCGTGGCAGACGCGGTTGGGGTTCAGGTGCTTGTCCAGCACCCGGAAGGCCCCGACCAGCCGCCCGTCCTCCAGAGCGCCGTACCAGGGGCCGGCCGCCGCGGTGAAGGCGTCGGCCCGCGACAGGGGCAGCCGCAGGAACCCCGCCGGGACCTCGCCCTCCTCCGCGTCCGCCACCCTCAGAACGCCGCTTCCGGCATGGCCATCATGGCCGCCTTGCCACCCTTGATGGCGAGGAACAGGCCCGTCGCCTGGGGCAGGATGCGGTCCATGAAGAAGCGCGCGCTGATCCCCTTGGCCTCGTAGAAGGCGGCGTCGCCGTTGGCGGCCGGCGCCTTCTCCGCCGCGATCTTGGCGGAGCGGGCGAAGAGGTAGCCCATGGCGACCAGGCCGAGCATGCGCAGGTAGTCGGTCGCGGCCGCGCCCGCCTCCTCCGGGTCGCGCATCGAGCGCTGCACGATCTCCCCGGTGGTGAGCTGGAGCGCGCCGAAGGCCTGCTCCAGCTTGGCCGTCAGCTTGCCGATCGCGGGGTCGGCGCGGTTCTCCTCGATGAAGGCGGCGACGGGGTGGAAGAAGCCGCGGAGGTAGCGGCCCATGTGCGCACCCATCTTGCGGCCGACCAGGTCCATGGCCTGGATGCCGTTGGTGCCCTCGTAGAGCTGGGCGATGCGGGCGTCGCGGGCGTACTGCTCCACCCCGTGCTCGCGGATGTAGCCGTGGCCGCCGTAGACCTGGATCGCCATGTTGGCCGTTTCGGAGCCGAAGTCGGTGAACAAGGCCTTCACCACCGGCGTCATCAGCGCGACGAAGTCGTCCGCCGCCTGCTTTTCCGCCGGGTCGCCGGTGGCTTCCGCCACGTCCATCGCCTGGGCGACCCAGGCGCCGAGCGCGCGGCTCCCCTCCGCATAGACCCGCATGGTCATCAGCATCTTGCGCACGTCCGGGTGGACGAGGATCGGGTCGGCGGGGAGGTCCGGCCGCTTGGCGCCCGAAAGCGAGCGGCCCTGCAGCCGGTCCTTCGCGTAGGCGACGCCGGCCTGGTAGCTCGCCTCGTTGAGCCCTAGCCCCTGCATGCCGACGCCCAGCCGCTCGGCGTTCATCATCACGAACATGGCCGCCATGCCCTTGTGCGGCTCGCCCACCAGCCAGCCGGTGGCGTCCTCGAAGGTGAGCTGGCAGGTGGCCGAGCCCTTGAGCCCCATCTTGTGCTCGATGCCGGTGCAGACCACGCCGTTGCGCGGACCCGGGCGGCCGTCCTCGGTCGGGATGAACTTAGGCACCAGGAAGAGGCTGATGCCCTTCACGCCCTTGGGCCCGTCCGGCAGCTTGGCCAGCACCAGGTGGACGATGTTCTCCGTCAGGTCGTGCTCGCCCGCGGAGATGAAGATCTTCGATCCGTCGATCCGATAGGAGCCGTCGCCCTTGGGCGTCGCCTTGGTGCGGAGGAGCCCGAGGTCGGTGCCGCAGTGGCTCTCGGTCAGGCACATGGCGCCCGACCACGTTCCCTCCACCATCTTGGGCAGGTAGCGCTGCTTCAGCTCGTCGGTGGCGTTCTTCTCGATGGCGCGGATGGCGCCCTGGGTCAGGCCCGGGTAGAGGCCGAAGGCGACGTTGGTGGCGGAGATCATCTCCTCCACCATCTTGCCGACGCTCTCCGGCAGGCCCTGCCCGCCCCATTCGGGATCGAAGGCCAGCGAGGGCCAGCCGCCGTCCCGGAAGGCGTCGTAGGCCTCCTTATAGCCGGTGGGCGTGCGGACCACGCCGTTCTCCAGGCGGCAGCCCTCGACGTCGCCCGCCATGTTGGTCGGCAGGATCACCTCGGTACAGAGTTTGCCCGCCTCCTCCAGCACGCTGTCGACCACGTCCGGCGTGGCGTCGGCGAACTTGGGATACCTGTTCAACGCCTCGTAGCCGATCAGCTCGTGCAGCACGAAGCGCATGTCGCGAAGGGGCGCGGTGTAGGTCTGCATGGCGGGTCAGGACCTTTTATCAGGGTGTTTGAAGGTGCTGGGCGACCGAGGACGTCCGGCCTCTCCCTCCGTCTTGCCCGGACTTGTTCCGGGCATCCAGGGCGCCGACCGCTTGACGTTGCTCACCGACGGTGAGGACATCAACTTCGAACGTCGCGCGCTGGGCGCCCGGAACACGTCCGGGCGAGACGGAGAAAGACGGGTCGTGCGCAGGCGGTCTCCCGATCGGATCAAGGTCTAGGCTTAACTCAGTTCCGCAGCGGCTTGCCGGTGTCGAGCATATGCTCGACGCGGGCGAGCGTGGCGGGGGTCTTCAGGAGGCGCAGGAACGCGGCGCGCTCGAGCTCCATCACCTTCTCCTCGCTCACCACGTCCAGGAGGTCGGCCTCGCCGCCGGAGAGGACGATGGCGAGCTCGCCCGCCACCACCGCGTCGTGGGGCGTGGCGACGCCCGTCTTGCGGTACCCGGCGACCACGCCCTCCATCGCTGTCCTGCCCGCTTCTCCGGGGAGGCGGAACTCGGGCGTCTTCGGGGGCTGGTAGCCCTCCACCAGCTCCAGCGCGCGGGCCTTGGCGTCGTGGAGCAGGCGGTCGCGGTTCATGGTGATCCGGTCGGCCGGGCGCAGGAACATCAGCTCGCGCGCCTCCGCCGCCGACTTGGAGACCTTGGCGGTCGAGATGGTCTCGAAGGCCTTGGCGACCGCGGGCATGGGCCCCTTGGGCATGGTGGGGTCGGCGGCGCCCCGGGCCAGGAGCTCGCCGCAGCCGCCCCAGCCGGGGATGACGCCCACCCCGGTCTCCACCAGCCCCATGTAGGTCTCGGCGTGGGCCACCACCGCGTCGGAGTGCAGGCAGATCTCGCAGCCGCCGCCGAGCGCCAGGCCCGCGGGCGCCGAGACCGCCGGGAAGGGCGCGTACTTCAAGGCCTTGTAGGTGCGCTGGCCCGCCTCGATGTTGCCCTCGATCTGGCTCCAGGCGGCGATGTTGGCGGCGAACAGCACCAGGCCGAGGTTGGCCCCGGCGGAGAAGTTCTGCGCATCCGTATAGACCACCAGCGCCCGATAGCTCTTCTTGACGAGCGCGACCGCCTTGTTCAGGACCTCCATGACCTGGTCGTCCAGCGCGTTCATCTTGCCCGTGAACTCGACGCAGACCACGCCGTCGCCGATGTCCCAGGCCGCCGCCGAGGCCGACTTGATCAGCGGCTTGGAGCGGAGCTTCACGTCCTCCAGGAGGAGCACGCCCTGCGGCCGCTCCACCGCATGGTAGGCGCCGTCCACGCCGAAGAAGAGCCTGCGCCCGTCCTCGGTCCTGTAGAAGGTCCCCTCGCCCACCTGATCGAGCAGCGGCGGCACGGCCTCGCCTTCGGCCCGCAGGCGATCGGCGACCGCCTTGGGCCCGAGCCTGTCCAGGAGCTCGAAAGGGCCGGACTTCCAGTTGAAGCCGAGCCGCATGGCCTCGTCCACGCCCACGATGTGGTCGCTGATGGCGGGCACCAGGCTCGCGGCATAGGCCAGCACCGGCGCCATGACCTTCCAGGCGTAGGCCGAATACTTGTCGTCGCCCGACAGGAGCGCGCGCGCGTCCTTGGCCGCGGCCGAGGAGAGGGCGAACTTGGCGGAGGGCTGGTATTCTCCGGTGACCAGCCCGATGGACTCCTTCACCTTCCCCGCGGTCTTGTTGATCCGGTAGAAGCCGCCCTTGCCCTTCCTGCCCGTGTAGCCGTCCGCGATCATCTTCTCCAGGAGCGGCAGGTCGCGCACGCTCCGGTGGAAGGCGTCTTCGGCCGGGAGGCTGGCCTTCATCGAGGCGTTGATGTGGGGCATCAGGTCCAGCCCCACGAGGTCGAGCAGACCGAACACGCCGGTGTTGGGAAAGCCGAACGGGCGGCCCATCACCGCATCGGCCTCCTCCACGGTCAGGCCGGCGTCCATCGCCTCCACCACCGCCTGCTGCATCCACAGCGTGCCGATGCGGTTGGCGATGAAGCCGGGGGTGTCCTTGGCGCGCACCACCGACTTACCGAGCTTGAGGTCGCAGAAGGCGCTCACCCGCTCGGCCAGCGCCGGGTCGGTCTCGGCGGAGGTCACGACCTCCAGGAGGCGCATGTAGCGCGGCGGGTTGAACCAGTGGGTGATGAGGAAGTCGCGCCGGAACGCGTCCGGCAGCCCGCCGGTCAGCTGGCCGAGCGGGATGGTGGAGGTGTTGGAGCTGATCGCCGTGCCGGGCCGGCGCACCGCGTCGAGCTTGCGATAGAGGTCCTGCTTCAAATCCAGCCGCTCGATGATGGCCTCGACCACCCAGTCGCATTCGACAACCCGGCCGAGGTCGTCCTCGATGTTGCCGACCTCCACCAGTTTCGCCGCGGCCTTGGACATGAAGGGCGCGGGATCGGTCTTCAGCATCTTGGCGACCGCGCCCTTCGCCACCGCGCTGCGATCCGGGTCGCCGGGCTTGACGATGTCGAGCAGCAGCACGGGCGTGCCGCTGTTGGCGACCTGGGCGGCGATGCCGGCGCCCATGACGCCCGCGCCGATGACGCAGACGCGTCCGATCTCAGCGGCCATAGGTCAGACGGCCTCCAGCACGGTGGCTATGCCCTGGCCGCCGCCGATGCACTGGGTGGCGAGCGCGTAGCGGCCGCCTTCGCGCTTGAGCAGGGACGCCGCCTTGCCGACGATGCGCGCCCCGGTGGCGCCGAGCGGATGGCCGATCGCGATGGCGCCGCCGTCGAGGTTCACCGTCTCCTCCTTAAGGCCGAGGTCCTGTATGGAGGCCAGCGCCTGGCTGGCGAAGGCCTCGTTCAGTTCCACCACCTGGAGGTCGGACGCCTTCAGCCCGGCGCGGTCCAGCGCCTTCCTGGAGGCGCCGATGGGCCCGAGCCCCATCACCTCCGGCGCGCAGCCGGCCACGCCCACGCTCTTGATGCGAGCGAGGATCTCCAGCCCGTGCCTCTTCGCATACGCCTCGCTGGTCACCAGCACCGCGGAAGCGCCGTCCGTTAGCGGCGAGGAGGTGCCGGCGGTGACCGTGCCCTCCGCGTCGAAGGCCGGCTTCAGCCCGGCCAGCGCCTCGGGCGTCGTGCCCGCGCGGATGCAGCCGTCCTTGCTGACCACGCCCGCCTTGGTCCTGATCGGCACGATCTCCGCGTCGAGCCGGCCCTCCGCCTGGGCCCGCGCCGCCTTCTCCTGGCTCTTCACCGCAAAGGCTTCCTGCACCGGGCGGGGGATCTGGTACTGGCGCGCGACGTTCTCCGCCGTCTCGCCCATGCTCATATAGGCGGCGCTGGTCCTGGCGAGCTGGGGGTTCGGCAGCGGGTTGTAGCCGCCCATGGGCACCCGGCTCATGCTCTCCACCCCGGCGGCGACGTAGACCTCGCCCGCGCCGATGGCGATCTGGCCCATGGCGGTGTGGACCGAGGACATGGACGAGCCGCAGAAGCGGTTCACCGTCATGCCGCCCACGCTGAGCGGCAGGTCGGCCAGGAGGCCGATCATGCGGGCGACGTTCAGCCCCTGCTCGCCTTCGGGAAAGGCGCAGCCGACGATGATGTCCTCGATGTCGGCGGGATCGACCTTGGTGCGCGCGACCAGTTCGCGGATCACCTGGGCGGCGAGGTCGTCGGCGCGCACCCGCGCCAGCTCGCCCTTGCCGGCGAAATGGAACGGAGACCGGGCGTAGCCGGCAATCACCACCTCGGTCATCCAACCCTCTCTGCAGCGCCGCGGGCGCCGATGAGCGCCCGCCGGTTCACCTATACGTCAACTCACCGGTGAGATAGCAAGCGGCTCCCGCCGTTTCAATCGCCCGCCACGCCCGTCGACCCCACCGCTATTGACGCGGACGCCAACCACTGTGGCAGTAAGATCGCTCCAGAAGACATTCAGCCCGAATTGCGTCATCGCCTTGACGCTTGGGTCAGCTTGCAGGATAGGACCGCCCCCTCGGCGCATCGCCATAGTGTTGTATTGTTGCAGGTTTCGCCCTGCTCAGGTCCAAGCCGCCTTGCGGGAGGTCGGAAATTGCGTAGTTCGTCCAAAATGTTCCAGCCGCGGCGACTGGCGGGAGCCACCGCGGCGCTCGCGGCGGTGGCCGGGTCCGCCCATGCCGCCGGCTTCTACCTGGAGGACCAGTCCGCCCGCGCCTCCGGCCGCGCCTTCTCGGGCGAGGCGGCCGACATGGGCGCCGCCTCCATCTGGTACAATCCGGCCGCCATCGCCGGCATCACCCAGAGCGAGATCGAGGGCAGCCTCACCCCCATCCTGGTGGACGCGCGCACCAGCAACAGCGGCTCCACCCTGACCTACCCGGGCCAGGCGCCCACCCCGGTCGGCGGCCAGCCGAACGCCTTCAAGCCCGTCGAGCTCGGCGTCATCCCCGCCTCGGCGGTCGCCTACCGCATCAACGACCAGTTCGCGGTGGGCCTGTCGGTGACCTCGCCCTTCAGCTTCGCCACCAAGTACGACCAGGGCGACGTCTTCTCCCGCTACAGCGGCGTCACCACGCGCCTCACCACCATCGACCTGCAGCCGACCCTCGCCTGGCGCCCGCTCCCGTGGCTCGGCCTCGGCGGCGGCGCCAACATCGAATACACCAACGCGGTCCTGACCCAGGCCATCCCCGCGCTCGGTGCGGGCGGGCAGGACGGCACGGTCGACCTGCACGGCAACGGCTATGCGGCCGGCTACAACGTGGGCGCCCAGATCCACCCGGACGACCGGCTGACCTTCGGGGCCGCCTACCGCTCCAAGATCAGCCACACCCTGACCGGCCTCTACCGCATCGAGAACTTCGGCTTCTTCGACACGCCGGGCGTGGGCAGCGCCGCGTCCGCCAACTTCAACACGCCCTGGTCGGCGACCTTCAGCGTCCGCTGGAAGGTGACGGACAAGCTGGCGCTGGAGGGCCAGGGCGTGCGCTTCGGCTGGAGCGAGTTCCAGCAGATCGGCCTGAACGTGGCCGGCGGGCTCCTGCCCAACGTTGCGGAGAACTACCACGACACCACCAGCGGGGCGGTCGGCTTCGACTACGAGGTTACGCGCCGTCTGACGCTGCGCGGCGGCGTGCAGTACGACCCTACCCCCACCACCGACGGCTACCGCGACGCCCGCGTGCCCGACGGCGACCGCTTCCTGTTCGCCGGAGGCTATTCCTTCAAGGTGACGCCGCGCATGACGCTGGACGGCGCCTTCTCCTACATCGACTTCATCCCGTCCCACATCAACCAGACGGTGGACCAGTACGCCAACATCAGCCCGAGCCTGGCCGTGCTGATCAACACCCAGGGCGAGGTGCGCGCCAACGCCGAAACCTTCTCGGTCGGGAGCCACTTCTACTTCTGATAAGCCCACGGTGCGGGACGGGCGCGCGGGGCGGCGTCCGTTACGTGTGTCGTGACACGTTCAAGGGAGATGCGGACATGCTGGCTCCGATCGAGAACTTCGTCACCGCGGCCTGCCGGGCCACTGCGGAGACCCTGCCGACCTGTCCCCTGCCCGACCTCCTGGAGCAGTCCGCCCGCCGCGCGCCCAGGGCCCCCGCGCTCGACTTCCTGGGACGGCGCACGACCTACGGCCAGCTCGCCGACCTTGTCTCGCGCGCGGCGCGGGGACTGCAGACGCTGGGCGTGAAGAAGGGCGACCGGGTCGGCCTGTGCCTGCCCAACACCCCCTACTTCCCGATCTTCTACTACGCGGCGCTGAAGATCGGCGCGATCATCGTCAACTACAATCCGCTTTACGTGGAGAAGGAGCTGGAGTTCCAGATCAGGGATTCCGGCACCACCGTGATGGTCACCGTCGACCTTGCGCTCGTCTACGGCAAGGTGGCGAGCGTGGCCAGGCGGGCCGGCCTGCAGAAGGTGGTGGTCTGCCCCTTCGCCTCCGCCCTGCCCTCGCTCAAGAGCCTCGCCTTCATGCTCGCCAAGGGCGGCGACATCGCGCGCTGGGCCCGCAGCGACGCGCAGCACATCGGCTACGCCCGGCTGATCGCCGACCGCACGCCCCCTGACCCGGTGCAGGTCGAGCCGCAGGACGTGGCGGTGATCCAGTACACCGGCGGCACCACCGGCCAGCCCAAGGGGGCCACGCTCACCCACGCCAACCTGTCCGCCAACTGCGCCCAGTCCATCCACCACCTCGGCGAGCACCCGGGCGCGCAGCGGCTGATCGGCGTGCTGCCCCTGTTCCACGTCTTCGCCATGACCGCGGTGATGAACTATTCGATCGCCTGCGGGGCGGAGCTGGTGCTGCTGCCGCGCTTCGAGCTCGCCGGCCTGATGAAGTCGGTCCGCGCCCGACGCGCCACCAGCCTGCATGCGGTGCCCACCATCTTCAACGCCGTGAACCACGCCCCCGCCGCCGTCCGCGGCGACATCAGCTCGCTGGAGTTCTGCATCTCGGGCGGCGCGCCTCTGCCGGTAGAGGTCAAGCAGACCTTCGAGCGGCTGACCGGCTGCAAGGTTGTGGAAGGCTACGGCCTGAGCGAAGCCTCGCCCACCATCGCCTGCAACCCGATCCGGACGCCGGGCAAGCCGGGCTCGGTCGGCGTCCTGTTCATCGCCACCACCGTGGAGATCCGCGACACGGAGGACACCGCCAAGGTCCTGGCGCAGGGCGAGAAGGGCGAGATCTGCGTGCGCGGCCCGCAGGTGATGCGCGGCTACTGGAACCGGCCGGACGCGACGGAGGAGGTGTTCGTCGACGGCGCGCTCAGGACCGGCGACGTGGGCTATCTGGACGAGGACGGCTTCCTCTTCCTGGTGGACCGCAAGAAGGACCTGATCCTGGCCGGCGGCTACAACGTCTACCCCCGCGTGATCGAGGAAGCGCTCTACACCCATCCCGCGGTGGAGGAGGCCACGGTGATCGGCGTGCCGGACGCCTATCGCGGCGAGGCCCCTAAGGCCTTCGTCAAGCTCAAGGACGGCCAGTCCGCCACCCCGGACGCGCTGAAGGCCTATCTCGCCGACCACATCAACAAGATCGAGATGCCGCGCGAGATCGAGATCCGCGACGCCCTGCCCAAAACCATGATCGGCAAGCTTTCCAAGAAGGAGCTGGTGGCGGAGGAGGCGGCGAAGCGGCAGGCCGCCGCATGAGCGGCGCCGGCGGGAGGCGGGGCCATGGCGATCGCCTCGTCGGCTGAGGCCGCCGCGCGCCTCCTCACCGTGACGGAGCTGGCCGACCAGCTCGGGGTGACCGCGCGCGCCATCCGCTTCTACGAGGACAAGGGGCTGATCTCGCCCGCACGGGTGGGCGTCACGCGGGTCTATTCCAAGCGCGAGACCGCGCGGATGCAGCTGATCCTGCGCGGCAAGCGGCTCGGCTTCTCGCTGCGCGACATCAAGCAGTTCCTGGACCTCTATGCGGTGGACGCCGGCCATTCCGAGCAGCACCGCCAGCTCCTCGTCAGCGTGCGCCACCGCATCGGCGAGCTGGAGAAGACCCGCGCCGCGGTGGCCGAGACGCTGGCGGAGCTTCAGGATATAGAGCGCCAGACCCTGGACGCGCTCGACCGCGATCCGGTCGGCTGAGGCGAAGCGCGATGAGCTGGACACCTTCGGAGATACCCGACCTCAGCGGCCGTTCCGCCCTGGTGACCGGCGCCACCGACGGCCTCGGGCTGGAGACCGCGCTCGCGCTGGCCGCCAAGGGCGCGCGGGTGGTGCTGGCCGGGCGCAATCCCGCCAAGGGCGAGGCGGCGCTGCAGCGCATCCGCCGGGAGACGCCCGGTGCGGAGGTGAGCTTCGAGCGCGCCGAGCTCGGCGACCTGGACGAGGTCCGCGCCCTCGCCGCACGCCTCGCCGACCGCCCGCTGCACATCCTGGTCAACAACGCCGGGATCATGGGAGGCCCGCGAGCGCAGACGGCGCAGGGCTTCGAGCGCCAGCTCGGCGTCAACTACCTCAGCCACTTCGTCCTGACCGGGGCGCTGCTGCCGGCGCTGCGGGCCGCGGGCGCGGCGCGCGTGGTCAGCCTCTCCAGCCTGACGCACAACTGGGGCCGCATCGCCTTCGACGACCTGCAGGGCCATAGACGCTACAGCCCCATGCGCGCCTACGGCCAGTCCAAGCTCGCCATGCTGCTGTTCGCCCAGGAGCTGCAGCGACGGAGCGAGCGGCACGGCTGGGGGCTCACCAGCCTCGCCGCCCACCCCGGCTTCTCCTCCACCAACCTCGCCAGCAGCGACAAGGCCATGGAATGGATG
>CAXUCS010000057.1:0-10795 GCA_964249365.1 uncultured Caulobacteraceae bacterium
AGCTATGGCGGCGTGACTCAAACCAAATGGCCTCCGGCAAACCCGGGGCGGTTCAGACAAAGCCCGCTGAATGTCGTTAAGCTGGAGCAAAGCTTATGTCCGTTCAGGGCGCCGAGCTGTCAGCCCGAAGGTCGTGTGGCGCAGTGTGAGAGGTGATGTCGTCCAAGCGTCTTTATCTATGCGCTTTGCTCAGAGTCGCCCTGGAGGGAACGCCATGACGACCAGCGCAGGCATACTGGTGTTCCGGAGGACAGGCCGGGAGTCGGAGTTCCTACTGGCTCATCCCGGAGGGCCGTTCTGGCGCAAGCGGGACGCGGGCGTCTGGTCGGTTCCCAAAGGGCTTATAGAGCCCGGAGAAGCGCCGATCGGCGCGGCCTCGCGCGAGTTCGCCGAGGAGACCGGGCTTTCGCTGTCGGCCAACTTGGCGCCGCTCGCACCTGTCCGTCAGGCCGGCGGGAAGGTGGTGCTCTGCTGGGCGTGCGAAGCCGATCTCGACCTTGCAGAATTTCGGCCCGGCGAGTTCGAGATGGAGTGGCCGCCCCGCTCCGGGCGCACGGCTCGCTTCCCCGAGATCGACCGGTTGCAGTATTTCGGAGTCGAGGAGGCGCTGGCCCGCATCCTGCCGACGCAGGCTCCGCTGATCCATGAGGCGCTCAAGATCGCGCTGGCGCGATAGCAGGCGCTGATTGCGTGCGCTCGCCGCTTGGCCGGCGTCACCGAGGTTCAGCTCGACCCCTTGCCGAGTTCTCGCCAGCTTTTCTCGTTCAGCTCGACGCCGAACTTCTTGGCCGCCGCCTGGATGCGCTTCCACGCTTCGTCGCGTTCGGCGTCGCTCACGCCCTTCACCTGATCGAACCGCGCGACGGCGTTGCGCACGTGGGTCGCGTCCTCCAGCGGCTCCTTGCGTTCCTTCGGGAAGGCGAACTGCCGTTCGCCGAGGTGGTCTCGATCCGCTTCGTCGAGTTTGGCCATCAGCTTGCTCCCTGCATCTATGCTTCCCGGAAAACGTCAGCTGTGGCGATCAGCTCCGCGGCGCGGTCGGCGTTCAAGGGCCATCACCGACTTGCCCAGCGCTCCGCGGCTTCGGAGGCAGCAGCTCATCCAGCCGCACCGGCCGGAAGTCCCGCACGTCCACGCCGACGTCGAACTGGCGCGGCAGCGGCTTGAGCCGACCGTGGCTGTGGCCGTGCAGGTTCACCGCGCCGCGGTGCATGCCGTTCCAGCTCCGGAACGGATAGTGGGACAGCACGAGACTGACGCCGTCCACCTCGATCTCCGCATAGGACGAGACACTCGCCCAGCCGAGACTAGCCCCCGCGGCGGGATCGTTGTTGCCCAGCACCAGATGCTTGCGCCCGTTCAGTCGCGGCAGCAGCGCGCCGGCCTGCTTTGCGGTGCGGGCGAAGTCGCCCAGGTGCCAGACCTCGTCGGCTTCGCCCACGACCGCATTCCAGTTCGAGGTCATGGCCGCGTCCATCTCCGCGACCGAGCCGAACGGGCGCGGGTAGAGGTTCAGCACGCGGTGATCGCCGAAGTGGGTGTCGCTGGTGAAGAAGACGGCCACGGTCAGGAGCGCCTGCGTCCACCTGGCTTGTGGTTGGCGGTCTTCAGGTCCGGCTTTGGCGGCGGCGTCCAGCCCGCCGGCGGCGTATAGACCTGCTGGTCGGTGCCGAGCCCCATGGCCCCTGGGACCTGGCGGCGGATCTTGCTGGGCAGCGACGCCCCCGAAGGCGCGGTTTCCACGCCGTCGGCGAACGCGATCTCATCGCGCAGACGCGCGGCCAGCTCGAAGTCCTGCGCCTCGACCGCACGGCCCATGCGGGCCTGGAGATCAAGCCGCGCGTCGTCTTCGGACATCAACCGCTCCTTGGCGTCCCGCGGCCTCTGGTTGTCGGGCTATGACAATAACGCACGGGAGGCGATCGGGATGACCACGGCGGAGGACGCAGTCCGGGCGCGACGCAAGCTGACCAACAAGATCATCGCCAGCCATGAAGCGCTGCGGCTTCGCCCGTTCCTGCACCCGGACGTGAAGCTCATCGCCGGCGACGGGACCCTGATCCAAGGCTCGGAACAGGTGGTGCAAGCCTTCGCGGCGCAGTTCCAGGAGCGCAGCTTCGTCGCCTATGTGCGCACGACCGAGACGGTCACGATCGACCAGGACGGCTTGCGCGCTGCGGAGTCCGGGACCTGGAAGGGTGCCGCCGCCTCGAGCCAGTCCGGCGTCTATCTGGCGGTGTGGCGCAAGTCGGTCGGCCAGTGGCAGATCGAGTCAGAGCTCTACGTCTCGCTCGCCAACGAGGGCGCGCCGCCGGACTGAACGCGGAACCCTTCTGTGGTAGAGCGCTGAGGTGCGCCAAGCTCTCCATCACCTGACATTCCAGACCCAAGGCCGCGGCTTGGTGGAGATCACCCGCGAGATCGCGCGCTGGGTCGGCGATCAGCAGATCGCCATGGGGCTGCTGACCGTCTTCTGCCGCCACACCTCGGCGTCCCTGCTGATCCAGGAGAACGCCGATCCGGATGTGCGGACGGACCTGGAGGCCTTCTTCGAACGGATCGCGCCTGAGGCGCCGGGGCTCTATGTCCACAAGGACGAAGGTCCCGACGACATGCCGGCGCACCTGCGCACGGCCCTGACCCAGGTCCAGCTTTCCATTCCGGTCTCGCAGGCGAGGATGACGCTTGGGACCTGGCAGGGCGTCTACCTGTTCGAGCACCGACGTCGACCGCATCGGCGCGAGATCGTGCTGCACCTCATCGGCGAATAGCTCGCCCGCCTTGCCAAGCCGGCCTGTCGCTGATTCCTTGGCCGAGTGAGCTTACAGCCCGACAAGATCACCCGCTTGCGACGTCCACCGCTGCATCATGCGGATCGCTCGGGCGGGGTCTGCCGCTGGTGCGGGCTCGCGATCCTGCTATCCGACGGAGCCAAGGCCGGTCAGCCGAACCGGCGACGCGCCTGGCATCCCGAGTGCATCGGGATCTACAAGCTGCACGCGTGGCCGGACGTGCAGTTCGCCTTCGTGCGCAAACGCGACGGCGGCAAATGCTTCCAGTGCGGGACCAAGCCGAAAAAGTGGCTTGCCGAACGGCGAGAGAGCACCGACCGCGTCGCACGTGGCCGCTACGTCCGGGTGAAGCGGGTCACGGCGCTGGAGCTCGACCACACCGTCCCGCTGTGGTCGGTCAGCCACCTGCCGCCGGACCAGCGTCGGCCACTTCATGGCCCCGACAATCTGCGGCTGCTCTGCCCGAACTGTCACCAGGCCAAGACCAGCGCGGAAGCCGCTCAGCGCGCAGACCGGAAGCGGAGCTATCCTGTGGCGGCCTGAGCTGACGCCAGGTCGCCCCGTACGGCCTGCTCGGCGCCGCGGGAGATGATCCAGAACAGCAGCGCCCAGGCCGAGCCGAAGGCCCAGCCGGCCAGCACGTCCGAGGGCCAGTGCACCCCGAGATAGAGCCGGCTGAGCCCGATCAGGATGGAGAGCACGGCCGCCAGGCTCAGGAGGTAGATCCGCACCGCACGCGAGGGCTGGGTATGGGCCAGGAGCGCGCCGACGGTCATGTAGGTCGCCGCCGAGATCATGGCGTGGCCGCTCGGAAAGCTGGAGTTGGAGACCTCGGCCAAGTGCAGGACCACCATGGGACGATCCCGGTGGAAGCTGAACTTAAACAGAGCGTTCAGCACCGAGGCGCCGACGATGGCGGCCAGGAAGATACCGAGCGCCGCCCAGCGCTTCACCAGCGCCAGGAAGCCGGTGGTGGTTGCGGTGAAGAGCCAGATGAAGGTGAAGCCGCCGAGCGCCGACAGGTCTATGGCCGACTGCAGCATCCAGCCGGGGCCGATGGGCTTGGACAGGTCCCCCGGCGTGCGCAAGCCGATCAGGATGGCGCTGTCGAGCTTGCGACCGGCTCCCGAGGCGATGTCCAGGAAGATGAAGGCGAAGAACAGCAGGGCCGAGACGCACATCAGGGCGATAAGCGGATGCAGACCTAGGCGGTCGGCCTGCTTGACGCTGGTCGGAATGGCGCTTTCGCCTTCGGCGGAGGGCTTCGATTGGTGGCTGCCGGACGAACGATCGTGCTCATCCCGTCGGTCTAGCCGCTCAGTGGTCTTCCCGTCACGATCCTGGCGCGCGCATCGTCCGGAAGGTGATGGAGTAGCGGAGCGCCTCCACCTCTGGCAGGCTGTGCTCCCACTCCGTTCGCGCAGGGCCGCGCAGCAGGTAGGCGGAGCGTGGCTCGACCGGGATCGATACGCGCTCCCACCGTTCGCCTTGCTTGCGTCGGAACCGCATCAGGCCGGGCGAGCCCAGCGAGACGCCGATGACGTCCTCGAACTGCGGCCGATCGCGGTGCCATCCGATCCCCGCGCCTGGCTCGTATTCATTGATCAGCACGTGCTCCAGCCGAGCGGGATCAAGGCCGGCGAACGCCGCCGCCCTCTCGCGGACCGGATCGAGGAAGGCTGGGATCGCCTCGGCCCGGGACAGGCGCGCGTGGTTGAAGTCGTAGCGCCAGCCAAAAGAAACCACCCGCCGCTTGCCGAGATAGCCGCGGAACTCGAATGGTTTGAAGTCGAGCTCGGCCAAGCGCCGTTGAAGCTCTTGCGCCTCCGTCCCACAGAGCAGGTCGGTCTGGTGCTTGAATCCTTCAGGTGCACGCGGCGGTGCTTCGAACAAGGCTGGCTGAAGCAACGACATAACTGGAGATGTAGGCGCTGGATCGCCGCAGCGCTCGGCCAGCTTTCATCAGCCCTGCGCCCAGCGGCGTAGCAGCGATGGCTCGGCCACGCCCGCGTGCTGGGCGGCGACCTTGCCGTACCTGAACAGGAACAGCGCCGGGATGCTGCGCACGGCGAATTCGCCGGCCAGTTCGCCCTCGGCGTCCACGTCCACCTTCACGAACCGGGCGGCGGGCTCAAGCGTGGAGGCCGCCTGCTCGAACACGGGCGCCATGGCCAGACACGGTCCGCACCAGCCGGCCCAGAAGTCCACGATAAGGGGGATGCCGCTGCCGGTCCTTCCGAAGCTGGCGCCCCCGGCCACAGCGCAACCGTTCCGCTGCGGGGCAGGACCGCTTCCGGCGCGGGCGGGAGATAGCCCAGCGAACTGTGGGGGCCGCACGGTGTTGAAGTGTCGCCGCCAGCTCTCGATCAGGACCTCGACCTCGCGTAGGCTGTAGAAGACCTCGACGTTGAGCAGCTCGTCGCGAAGCTTGCTGTTGAAGCTTTCGCAGTAGCCGTTTTCCCACGGGCCGCCAGGCTCGATGTAGGCGGTCTGGGTTCCGCGCGCCCGCAACCTCACCTTCGCTACCGCATAGTGGCCTTATAGACCTTTATGACCTTCACCAATGGCGCGATCTGCCTCGTGACCGCGGCTGCCGACGTGCTGCTCGCCGATCTCCCTGGACAAGCGTGAGAGCGACTGATGGCTAGGCTCTACAAGCGGGTGTGGGACAAGGACTTTTCAAAGCAGAAAGAGAGGACAGCGCGCGGCCATTACAAGGGCGAGTCTTGGCAGGTCTCCTGGAGGGGTGCTGACGGCAAAAAAAGCGAGTCCGGCTTCCGGACCAAAGACGAAGCCGCGGCTTTCGGGCAGCAACAAGAAGAGACGCCAGCAGCACACCCTTGAACGACTGCGGCAGTCGGCGATGCGCACCAGACTTCAGTGAGAAGCAACTCCTGAAATGCGGCTCGCGCGGTCCAGCAGGCCGACGGCCCTGACATGCAATCGATCTCCCGTCGCGGCATCGGCCTTTCCGGCGCAGGCGCGGGCGTGGCTTCCTTCCAAGACGATGCCCAGCTTGAAACACGCGAGCACGACGTACCATTCGATCGATGATAGGTCGCGCGTGCTGCCTTGCCGGTAATGGGCGACCAGCGCGTCGTTGGGGGGAAGGCCGCGCCATGCGGCCGAAGCCGGGACCGAGTCGTCGATCTCGTCCTCGTCCGGCCGCACCGCCAGCACCCAGCCCAGATCGAGCAGGGGGTCGCCGAGGGTGCTCATCTCCCAGTCGATGATGGCGGCGAGCTTGGGACCGTCATAGCGGAACATGACGTTCGCGAGGTGGTAGTCGCCGTGGATGATCCCCGGGGTGAAATGGCGCGGCCGGTTCTGCTCAAGCCAGCGTGCGACACCCTCGACATGAGGCAGTGCGGAGGCGCCCGGCCAGGCCTGATGCTTGGAGTAGGACTGAAGCTGCGCCAGCCAGCGGGGCGCCTGCCGTTCCAGGAAGCCGTCGGGGCGACCGAAGCTCGCCAGGCCGACCGCCTCGTAGTCCACCGCGCCCAGAGCCAGGAGCCCGTCAACCAGGGAGAATCCCATCTGCCGCCGGATGGCCGGGTCGCCGGCATGCGAGCGCGGGAGCGCTACGGCGGCGTTGAAGCCGTCCACGGCTTCCATCAGGTAAAAGACGCTGCCGAGCACCTGGTCGTCCATGCAGGCGGCGATCATGCGCGGATGCGGCGCCGCCGTGCCCGCCAGGGCGGTCAGCACCTGGATCTCCCGCGCTATCGTCTTGGAGGCATCCTGCGTCGGGTGGGGCGGCGGCTTGCGAAGGACGTAGCGCTCATCCCCCCTGCGGAACCGCAGCATCAGGTTCTGCGTGCCGCCGGCAAGGCGTTCGACGTCGCTGGCCGGGCCGGCGCCAAGGCCCTGGCCGTCCATCCAGTCCAACAGGTCGCCCAGACGGGGCGTCTCGGTCATCGCGTCTCGCGAGCGCTCGGTGCGGCTTGCTCCAGCCGTCCCGTCAAGGCGTGCGCAGGGTCAGGGTCACCCCGACCGTCACCGGATGGCCCGCATAGCGGTAGAAGGTTTCGGTGCCGAAGCCTTTCGACGGCGTGTAGTAGGTGTTGGTGCAGTTGCGGCAGAAGAGCGACACCTTCCAGACGTCGTTCTCGGCATGGACGCCGGTCCGCAGATCCAACAGTTCATAGGCGCCGAGGTCGAAGTCGGGCGCCAGCAGGACAGGCGTCTTGAAGGTGTCGTTGGACGTGCCCTCGTAGAGCAGGTTCGCGCCAGCGAAACCCTTCAGGTCACGTGGCAGGTCGAAGTCGTAGTTCACGTCCGCCGTGCCCGTCCAGGTCGGCGTGTCGGGCAGGCGCGATCCCCTGAAGTTGCCCGTATACCCTTCCGGGTTGAAGACGGCGAGGCCGTTGACGGTAGAGAAGTCGCTGGTGACCTCGGACCGGAGATAGGTGCCGCTCAGCGACAGGGTGAGGCCGGGGAGCGGCCGGGCGACGAACTCGCCCTCGGCGCCGTAGACCTCCGACTTCGGCACATTGGCGCCGACCTCGAGCAGGCCGAAGATCGGGTCAAGCTCGCGGACCCGAACCTGCTTGTCAGAATAGTCGTAGTAGAAGGCGGCCGCGTTGACCTGCAGGCGCCGCGAGAAGAGGGGCGCCTTGAAGCCTGCTTCATAGGCGAGCAGGGCCTCCTGCTTCACTGTCTCGTACTGGCTCGTGGTCGTGCCGCTGATGTTGGGGATGACGCCGGCCTTGTAGCCCTTGCTGATCGTCGCATACAGCAGCGTTCCCTGGGGAAGGGCGTAGTCCACCCCCACGTGCCAGGGCACGTTGTGCTCCCGGAGCGACAGGCTGGTCGGGGCGATGGTCGGCCGCAGGAAGGCCGGATCGGTGGGCGCAGACGTCGTGTTCAGCGTGAAACACTGACCCGGAGCGATCGTCACGGGCGCCTCGGCCGGCAGCCCCGCGCCGGCGCGAAGCGCCGACGACAGGATCGAGAAGACCTGGGCCTGATCCTGGGAGGTGTCGTAGGCCGGGTCTGAGTTGCAGAGCGAGGCCTTGCGGTCTGACTCGTTGTAGCGGACCCCTCCGGTCACCTTAAGGCTCGACGTCACCGCATATTCGATGTTTCCAAACGCGCCGTAGTTGTCGACGTGCTGACGCTCCTGCGACAGGAGATCGTTGAAGGTCAGGCCCGGGATGGGCTCGCTGATCGCGCTGTCAGGAAAGTCTAGCGCGAAATTGTCTCCGACGTTGGAATGGTCGTAAGCCACGCCGGCCAAGGCATGGATCGTGCTCGTGTCGGCCGCGATGCGCGCTTCTTCGCTCACGTATCTCTGGGGCCCATAGATGCGAACCAGCAGGGCCGAGTCATCGGTCGCCGAGTTGTCGAAGGAGAAGTCGTTGTCCTTTTGGCTGTAGGAGGTGATCGAGGTCGCCGTCAGGAGCTCGCTCAGCTTGTAGTCGAGGCGAAGGGCTGCGGAGTAGAAGTGTTCGTCGCGCGCCTGCGGAAAGTTGGGGTTCCATGTGGCCAGCGTCGCGTTGTTCCCGGGGTTCACCCCGCCGAGGTAGTCGAGCCCGCCGCCCTGGCCGGCGGCCGCGCGACTGAAGGCCAGGGCCTGGTGGGACAGGAAGGTGGGATTGTACGCGGGGGAGCCCGGCGTGGTCAGGGCCGCAAAGGCTGCGGGATTAACCACCGCATAGGGGTCCTGCGAGATCGGCGCCTCGCCAGCCGCGGCAGCCTGGCTCGGGCTGCCGTAGATGTTCAGGTAGTTGGAGGTGAACTGCGTCGCCTGGACGTCGGAGCGGTCCTGGTTGACCGTCACGGACAAGTTCGCCTTGAAGGCCTGGGTGGGCCTCCAGTCCAGGATGGCCCGTCCTGTCACCTTGCGTGCGTCGCCCAGGCGCTGGCGGCTCTCCGACGGCTCTCCGGGGAGGGCGGCGGTGTTCTTCTGCCACGCTCCGCCCTCGACCACTTCAAGCACAATGCGGCCCTTCAGAGTATCGGTCAGAGGTCCGCTGAGAAATCCGGTCGCGTCCACCTGGCTGTAGCTGTCATAGCTTAGGTCGGCCCCAGCCTGGAACCGGTTGGTCGGCTGATTTGGTATGTAGTTGATCGCACCGCCGGTCGAGCTCTGCCCGAACAGCGTGCCTTGCGGACCCTTCAGCACCTCCACGCGCTGTACGTCGAGCCCGACCCCGGCGTACATCGTGGGATAGGGCAGCGGGACCTGGTCCTGATAGACCGCGACCGCCGGCGTCGAACCTAGGCTGTAATCGTTCAATCCGATGCCGCGGAGCGTGTAGACCGGCGTCTCGAAGATGGACTCGCTGGCCTTGAAGCCGGGGACGATCTTCTCGAGGTCGGCGACGTTGGTGACGCCCCTCGCGGCCAGGACAGCCCCGGTGGCGGCGGTGATGGTCATACCGACCTTGTTGATCGACTGCTCCCGCTTCTGAGCGGTGACCACGATCTCTCCCAACGTGCCGGCGGGAGCTGCGGGCGCGCTTGCCGAAGTTGCGGCCGTACGCGTCTGGGCGGACGGTTGTCCGGGGTACGCCGCCGGCTGGGCGAAGCCGTGTCCCGGCACGGCGCCAACGGCCGCCCCGGCGAACAGGACATGCCGCAACTTCATCGAGGTTGTGAGACTGCGCATACCCCCCACCATTTTTTGTCGCCGCTATTACGGCTTATGTTCGACATCTACCCGGCCCCTGGTAGCGGGTCTAATAGGAGGGCCGTATCACGCCGGAGGGTTTTCCTATGAACCTGCCGTTTTACTCGCGCCGGACGGAACTTAGGGAGCATGCATTAACAATGCAGATGTGTCGGCCGGCATCTTCTGCAGATTGATGTCTGGCGAAAAGATGAAAGGCCTCACGAACTTCACCTTCATCATCGACAATCACCGGCGGGTCAGCGAGGTTTCACGCGACGGCTCCGGCAAGCTCGAAGTACCGCTTGGGATTGGCGTCCACGATGTGGTCGAGATCCTCCTGGGACATGCCCATCTCTCGAAGACGGGGGAAGATGGTCTCGAAGAGGTGCGTGAGCTTGGAATTGGGGAAGATGTCCTGCAGCTCGTTGACGCGCAGGTTTCCCGGCAGGCCGCCTAGCAGGCAGCCGACGGTGTCGTGGGAGACCATGATCCTGTCTCGGTGCCCGGCGTCCAGGAGGGCCTTGATGTTCTTCATCCGCACCTCGTCGGAGATGACCCGGTCCAGCCCGAAGCGGTCGAAGCCTACGAAGACGCCGCGCTCGGCCAGCGAGCGCTGGTAGTCCGGGTCGTCGCGCCCGTCGATGTGGCCGACCAGGAGCCGGCCGGGGGGCACGCCCTCGCCGGTGATGATGTCGATCTGCTCGTGGCCGCAGCTGCAGTTCTCGGTGTGGGAGAGGACCGGCACGCCGGTGATCCGCGCGGCGCGCCCCGCCGCGGTCAGGACCTTGCGCTCGAAGTCCGAGACGGCGCCGTCGCCGGTGGCGATCTTGATGATGCCGGGGCGTATGCCGCTGTCCCCGATGCCGTCCTCGATCTCCTGGACATAGATGTCGGTGATCTCCTCCACCGACATGGCGCGGAAGACATAGGCCGAGCCGGCCTTCTCGTAATAGACGCCGGTGGCGCAGATCAGGTTGACGCCGGTCCGTTGCGCGACCTCGGCGCTGAACTCCACGTTGCGCCCCATGTCCATCGGGCAGGGATCGACGACGGTGCGCACGCCATAGCTGTGCAGCCGCGCGAAGGCGTCCACGATCCGGCTCATGGCCTCTTCGCGCTTGAAGCGGGGGCGGCGGGGATCGAGGAACCAGCCCGGGAAGCCCACCATGACGTGCTCGTGGACAAGCGTCCGCCCGATCTCGGCGGAGTCCATCCGCCCGTTCACCGTGTTGATGGTCGCCATTTTCTCGTTCCGTCAAAGGGGGCGAAGTCGTTCAGGTTCGACGCCTTCGTGCGCCGGCGTCAAGCGATGGCGCCCACGGCGCGAAGTTCGGCGATGCGCTCGGCCGCATAGCCGAGGACCGCCAGCGTCGTGTCGGTCTCGCGT
>CAXUCS010000058.1:0-10750 GCA_964249365.1 uncultured Caulobacteraceae bacterium
CTGAAGCGCGGTTCCCCGAAAGGCCGGGGTCCCCCCGGGTTGGGCGGCCCCGGCGGCTGGGAAGGCGGGGAACCGGCGAAGGGCGGTGCGATGAAGAACTGGACCTGCACGGCCGAGAGCGGCGCGCCCAGCCTGCGCGCCAGGTCCTCGCGGGTGCGCTCCAGCGTGATCCAGCCGGCGCCGGACGCGGCGGGCGGCGTGGCTTGGCGCGTGCGGCGCAGGACCTCGCCGCTGGCTCGGGGCAACGGGCCGCCCCGCAGTGCCTCTGCGATGTCGTCCAGCCGGAAGGCCGGCGCGCGCCGGGGCGGCAGTAGGAGCGCGATCGACACGGTGGCGACCTGCGCGGCCAACAGGCCCGCCAGCAGCAGAAGGAGCACCTGCGCTGCGATGGGCAGGCCCCGGACACGGGCCGCATCAGGGGCCGCTGGCGTGGGTGCGGGCTGGAGACGGTTCAGACCGGCGTGACCTTGACGTCGAGCATGTAGCCGAGGCCGCGATGGGTGCGGATGATCTCGCCATCCGCAGCACTCTGGAGCTTGCGCCGCAGCCGGCTGATCTGGACGTCGATCGCCCGGTCGAACACCTCCGCCTCCTCACCCCGAGCGTGGTCCAGGAGCTGGTCGCGGCTTAGCACCCGGGCGGGGTTCTGCAGCAGGACCGTGAGAAGCGAGAACTCGCCGGGCGTCAGCATGATGGTGGACCCGTCCGGTGCGGTCAGCCGACGCCGGGCGAGATCCAGCCGGAAGCCGGCGAACTGGTAACCTTGCTGGGGCGCGGCCTCCGCCGTCGGCCGCCGGCGAAGCATGGCCCGCACCCGCGCCAGGAGCTCGCGCGGGTTCACCGGCTTGCCGAGGTAGTCGTCCGCCCCGAGTTCAAGCCCTAGGATGCGGTCCACGTCGTCGGCCATGGCGCTCAGCATCAGGATCGGCGGCCCGCCCCGGCGCGACAGGCGCTTGCAGGCGGTGAGTCCGTCCTCCCCCGGCAGCATCAGATCCAGGATAATCAGCTGCACCGGCTGGTGGGCAAGATGGCATTCGAGGCCCTTGATGTCGGGCGCGTCCAGCACGACGAAGCTGTGCGAGCGCAGGTAGCCGGCGATCTCGGCGCGTAGCGCCTCGTCGTCGTCCACCAGCGCCAGCACCGCGGCCTCGTCTTGTCCGGTCAGGGGAGCGGTTGCGGTCACGGCGTCGACTTGGAGGAGCAACGGCTAACGCGCCGGGAGAACCAAGGGCGCAGCCGACTTGGACATTCTGATTTCATCTTCGCAACGTGCGGCTGACTGGCTGGCATAACGATTGGCCGCTCACCACCAAGAGCGTGTCTGAGAAGCCTACTGGGCTCACGGCCATCGCCGGAGCAGGGTTGCTGAAGCGGCGATGACGATGAGCGTTTCGGCCACTTCGGTGAGCTGCTCGTAGTCTCGGACGAAGCGGCGGTTCTTGATGATCCAGGCGAAGGTGCGTTCCACGACCCAGCGCCTTGGCAGGACCTCGAAGCGCCGGGTGCTGGCGTTGCGCCGGACGATCTCCAGGGCGATGTGGGTCTTGTCCTTGGCCCATCCGACCAGACGACCCGCGTAGCCGCCGTCGGCAAAGGCTCGCTCGACGAAGGGGTATCGGGCGCGGGACCGCTTCAGCACGCCCTTGGCGCCGTCTCGGTCCTGGACGTCGGCCCCGTGGACATGCACGCAGAGCAGCCGCCCGTCGGTGTCGGTTAGGATGTGGCGCTTGCGGCGCCAGACCTTCTTGCCGGCGTCGTAGCCCCGCGCGCCCCCCTTTGGTCGGCGGTCCTGACGGACTGGCTGTCCAGGATGGCCGCCGAGGGCGAAGCGGAACGGCCGACACGCTCGCGATCCGTAGCTACCAGGGCGTGGTGGACCCGGCTCCACACACCCTCGCGCTGCCAGCGGCGCAGGTAGTAATAGACCGTCTGCCAGGGCGGGAGATCGTGCGGCAACAGCCGCCAGGCCATGCCCGCCCGGAGGAAGTAGAGGATCGCGTTGACCAGCTCCCGGCTCGCCGCCTTGCGGGGTCGCCCGCCAGGCTCTGCGTCAGGGATCATCGGGGCGATCAGCGCCCATTGCGCATCGCTCAGGTCCGTGTCGTAGGCGCGCCGCTTGGGCGTCCGGCGTCGTGGCATGGTGTCGGTCCGCAGGTCGAATCCGACACTCCATGAATCACGCCCGAGTCACCTGGGGAAGCACCTTCTCAAACGCACTATAAGAGCGCCTAACAGAACCGTTGAACGGACCGCCAGCAGATGATGGCGCAGGCGATGACCAGGAGGGCTTGGTAGAGGCAAGCGTACCGCTCGTAGCGGACGCGCAGGCGGCGGAACTGGTTGATCCAGGCGAAGGTGCGCTCCACGACCCAGCGATGGCGGCCCAGGATCTGTGAGCTGTCGACGCCGCGCCGGGCGATGCGGGGCGTCATGCCCCGGCGGCGCAGGTCCAGGCGGCAGCGCGGTGGAAGTCGTAGGCCTTGTCGGCATGGAGCTTGTCGGGTCGCTTCCTGGGTCGGCCACGGCGCTGACGCACGGGCGCGAGGGCGTCGACGACGGGAACCAGACCTCTGCTGTCGTGGACGTTGGCTCCGCTCAGGACGACGGCGAGGGGCAGGCCCTTGCGGTCGACCAGGAGGTGACGCTTCGTACCTGGCTTGCCGCGGTCGGTCGGGTTCGGCCCGACCTCGTCGCCCCCCCTTTCGCGGGTACGCTGGAGGCGTCCACGCAGGCCCTGGTCCAGTCGATCTCCCCGGCGAGGTTCAGCCTGTCCAGCATGCGCCGGTGCAGGGCGTCCCACACGCCCGCCGCCTGCCAATCCCGCAGCCGCCGCCAGCAGGTCATCCCCGAGCAGCCCGCCACCTCGAACGGCAACCGCTCCCAGGGGATAGAAGTGTACAGGACGAAGAGCACGCCCAGGAGCGCCTGGCGGGGCTCCACGGGTGGTCGACCGCCTTTGGGACGAGCCCGAGGCGGCGGGATCAAGGGCTCGATCTCCGCCCACAGCTCGTCGGAAAGAAGCTTCTTGGCCATGCCCACCCGATCAGGCCAACATGGTTAACCAACGGTTCTGTTAGGCGCTCTAAATCATCTGTCGCTCGCCGGAGGCAGCCCCGCCGATCGTGTTCTGAATGTCGGGGAGTTGGTGCAAGTCGGATATCCGCTCTGGGCGCACTTACACCTTCCATCGCGCGAGACGGCTGAGCCCCTCCCTCAGACACCCCAAATATTTGGTTCTCACTTCATGTCGGACTCATCAGATCCTTGTAAGCCGCTTAATATCTTGCGAAGAGCGAAGTCATGGGATCTTCGGAATGAAGGGCTTTTATGCAAGGCTTGTTATTGGACTCCATTTTTCACCGAACTCAAAAAGCCGGACGGCGCTTACAACATCATCAAAGTAGACCTCGAAAAAATAAGCCGGCGTGCGCTTTGGGTCGGTAGCGAAGGCGCGCATGGCTCCAGAACTCGCCATTTGGCGCGCCCAGCCTCTCCGCCCTGATGCGGGCCTCCCGATGACGGACGAGGGATGGTTAGCGACCGAAGCGCGAAGGCTATAACCTAATAGTTGCACTACCCATCCCCCGTATGAGCCTAACAGTGGGGCCGCCGGTGTCTCCTCTACTGAGCCAAGATTGATTTAATGGGGATTGCTCCTGCTTTAACCTGATATCCAGCGCCGTTTGGGTGGAAGTTGTCGAAGGAGTTGAGCGTTGGAATGAGAAAATCTGGATGGTCGGGATCGGCAAGCGCGGCTTCGAAGTCTGCAATGGCGACAACGCCAGGAAGGCCAGCACCAGTGGTCTTTATCCACGTGTTGACCAAATGACGCTGGACGTTTTCGGGGTTCTCGGGCCCGGGGTTAGAGTCGCCGGCAAACGGATCGCTGTCATCAGCGGGGTTCGCACCATAGTTAGAACTACTAGAGTTGGTACAATACGAGGCAGGTGGGATGGTGCCGAGGATCACGCGAACTCCGGCCGCGTAGGCCTGAGCAACCATGTTTTGAAGCGAAGCTTCCACTTCTGTGGCTTCGCCGCAGGCGTTGAGGCGCAGGTCAACCTGACCGAGATCGATGACTACCGTCTTGATGCCGGGCTGGTGAAGCACGTCCCGACCGATACGATCAACGCCGGGCGAGCCAGAAGCTGAGCCGCTACTGGGCCCAGCGACCTCGCCGAGAATGCCGGCATTCAGTACGCCAATATGGAAGCCAGCGGCATTAAGCGTACGCGCGAGAGCGTCGGAGATGCGGTCGTCGTCTTGGCTCGGTATGGCGACATTGGCTGTCGGGTAGGCGTTCGTGTCGCCGTAGTTTGAGTTATGGCCGTCGATCGTCGAGCTTCCAAAAAGAGCGACCGTACCTTGATACTGGCCATAGACGTCCATTCCGCTAACCAGAAACCAGTTCGTGTTAGGTTCAGTAAGTGAGGTGCCGGTCGAATCCGCAGTGGTATTGCCGGCATTGCTGACTGAGCTGAAGTTGGTTATGACCTGAGAGTCATGTTGGCTCAGAGACGTGAAGGATCCCTGTACGTATGCGGTGATCGCCATCTTCACTCCGAAGGCATAAGTGAGGTTTACCGGATCGGAGACAACCTCAGTCCCAGGAGCGATGGTGATTGAGGAACTCCCGCTAAAGGACAGTGCGACGTCGTGGGTCGGATCGATTGCTGGGGGCGTAGTGGCGATTGCGAGACGCGCCGCACCGATTGTTACGGGCGACGTACCGAAATAGTTGGAGAAACGGACACGCTCCATGGATCCAGAAACGCTTGGATAAAAGAAAGCGCGGAAGGTCTGCTCGGCTCCACTTCCACCTGAGTCTGCCGAGACGGTGGCGGCATTTTCGGGAGAAGCGCCCCAGGCAACGACCCACATATTAGCCGTTGATGAGCCTGTACTCGATGCGGACCCCGATGTACTGCTTGTCTTTGATCCGCAGCTCACAAGGAACATGAAGCTCAATGCAACACTGATGGTCGCGAGCACTCGGATAAGCATGGCGGCACTTGTCACATGACGATCTTGTGACAGACCTCACGCTAAGCCCTTCAAGTCAAGAGGTGCAAACAGGATAGCGTCGTGCCGGATCGCTCTGCCAAAAACGCAGCCAGCTAGTATCGAGCAGGTCTAAACAGGAGGCGTACGCTTTCGCAGTCGTCCGTTTCCCACGCTAACCGGATCCCACAAATGGTCTGGAGTCCGGTTTGGGTCGTCCCGAGCACAGACTGGCTTCTCTCGAGGGACGCGCCGTCCAGCCGTGTCCGCTGTGCGGCAAGACGGCGATGTCCGCTTTCCCTTCAACTCGCGACACCTCCGAGTTTACAGGGGCGGCCGATCAGGCCCGGCGAATGTCGCATAGCTGGAGCAGGCCGCATGTCGCCTATGGGCGCCTCGCGCCTCGTTAGGGGTAAATCCACCTTGGGGCATGGTCTCAAGTCGGTATTTGCGATGTCCTGGGGCGAGGCGTTGCGCAGAGCGGACCGGCCACTCACAAGACGTCGCGCAACCTCAATCTCACCTCGGTCGTGTCACTGGCTCCACTAACCTGAAGCGCGAGCGCGCTCCCGACGGGGCCGACCAGCTTGGCGGCAACGCCCTCGTCGTCCAGCCGCGCGGGCGATAGGCCATCGATGGTCGTGACGAGCTGGCCGGTCTCCAGGTGGGCCTTGGCTGCCGGGCTGCCCGGCAGTACGCCGGTGATGGTCCACCCGTCCGTCCCGCGTTTCAGCCGCAGGCCAGTGCGGTTGAACACGTCGGGTAGGTCATGCAGCTCGTTCGGTTCCAGGACCAATCGGCGGTCGGCGTAGTCGAAGGTGAGATTGAAGCGCTTGAGCGCGCCAAGGCCGATGTTGCCCGACACGTCCCGGTCCGCGTCGAAGCCGGAGGTCTGGAGCGAGATGCGGGTCACGGGGCGGTCCACCGTCGCCACGGCCCGCCCGTCCGCCCCGTCCAGCGCCAGCGTCTGCACTCGCCGGCGCGCCCACACGCCGTGCGTGGCTCCGGTGGAGCGGTCCTCGTAGGGCAGATCGGCCTGATAGCGGCGCACCAAGTTATAGCGCCGCGCGAAAGGCGCGATCAGCAGGAGCGAGCCGCTGTCGCCCGTGTCGATGGTGAAGAGGCCTGCGATGCCGTCGATGGACCCGACCACCTCCGGCTGGTTGTCCTGGATGTGGAAGGGCACGACCAGCCCGCCTGCGGGCGCGACGTAGGCTCCCGGTCGCGTCAGGGTCATGACCCGCCGATCGAAGTCGAAGCGCACGGCGAAGCGCTGCAGCACCTCCAGCCCCACCAGCGCGAGCTGCGGCTGGGCGGGGTTGAAGGCGTAGCTGTGGAAGGCGGCGCCCCGGACTACGGCGCCGCCGATGGCGATACCGTCCACCCGCCCGCTGCTGGAGGTCGTGGAGCCCTCGCCGCCGCCGGACTGTCGGCTCCGCCCGGCCGCGTCCAGGCGCAGCGCCGCGACCGTCGCCGGCTGCAGGATGAGGCTCCCGCCGCTGTCGAACTCAGCTTCGAGCGCCGGACCATCGTTCACCCGCAGCGGGACCAGGATGCGGTTGGTGGCCGTCAGGCGGAAGGGCACGTCCACGCTGTCGCGTCCAGGCGGCAGCTCGATGTCTGACGTAGGTTGCGGGGGCAGGCTGTAGGAACCGTCCGGCACAGGCGCGTCCACCTGGACAGCGTCGAGCGTCTCTACCTCGTCGCCGGAGGGTTCTGCCCGTCGCCGCTGGTGATCCTGAAGGGCAGCACGAGGCCGTCCACGGTGCGGTAGTCGGCGTAGGTGGTGACCACGAAGTCCCCGGCCTGCTGCTCCTCGGTGCGAAACAGCAGGTGCGTGGCGCGGTCTACCCAGGCGCGGAACGGCCGCCCGCCCTCCGGGCCGACCTCCAGCACGTCGTAGTCGCGCCCACCCTCACGCCGCTGACCGACGAGGGCGACTACGCCGGCGTGGCGCTGCGGGAACCACCATGCGCGGCTCACGCGGTAGGCCTCGTCAGCGGCCACGCGCTGCGCGTCGGGGTCCCCCAGCGTGTAGGCCACCCCGCTGCGCCGCTCGCGCCAGGGCGTCACCCCGTCAAAGCCGTCCTCGGCGGTGAAGCTCGGCCAGCGGCTGCGCTCGTGGTAGCGCCCGGTCGCCACGTCCTCCCAGCGCTCGAAGGCGGCATCCTGGCCGCCGCTGCGCACCATGCCCGTCAGGTGCAGCGCACGCACAGCGTCCCAGCGCACGCCGCCGGCAGCTTGGCGCATGGCCGCGAGCACGGCGCTCGCACCTCTCTGGTCATCCACAGGCTACGCCAAGGCCGGAGATGCCGCCGCCCACGCCAGCACCGCGAGCCCAGCCCACAACGGTCCTCGATCCGGTGTCGGGCCTTCCTGACCAGAGGCTCGTCCCCGCAGCGACCGGATCACGAGTTGACGGGCCGCCGCACGTCGAGGAAGGCACGTTTGATTGTCATGCCGCCTCGTCAGCTCCGCGCGAAGGACTAAGCGCAGCGAGGGTAGCCGGGCACCCTGCCTGCCGGCATCGCGCGCTCCAGCAGGTACAGGCTGAGCCAAGCTGGCGCCGACCTCAACTTACTTCCTCGTCATAAAATGACCGAACCGGTCGGCTTGCCAGCGACGGGCTGCGGAGCACCAAACCTGCCTTCCGCCGGCGAGCCGCCGCGCGTCGCTCCTCTGACGATGCGACCGGGCCCGATGTCGTCTCTTCGGCGACAGGCCGGAGTCCGGACTGGGCGCGGAGCTCGGGTCAGGCACCTGTCCTTCACGAAGCGCCTGGGCGCCAGGAGCGGACGGTGGAACTGGCCGGGTGAGGTGGTGAGCGGCGCCGCGCATCGCGCCCATAAACCCGACATGCAGGCTAGTGGCGCCTGTGGCGGCGTCCACACCGCCGGTTCAGACATCGTGATGATACACACCGAGGTTGAACGGCTTGCCGGTCATCTGTGACAGGCGCCGAGCTGGTTCGTTGAGATCATCTGCGGACGCGCCTTGCGCGACCTGGATGTCCTTGAGGGGGTGGGTCATGTAGCCCGTTCGACAGCGCGCGGACATGTAGCTGCCGCCGCCACCTTTGGCCGGCAGCAGACGAGCGACCTCGAAGCTCTCCACATCGACCAACGGTACGATGTACAGGGTATCCTCGCAGAAGATGAGCGCCTCACCACAGGTTGAAAGCCCGTAGAGTCCCCTGACTAGCGCCACGTCGGGTGGAGGCTCGCGCATCCACTCCAGCTGAGCTTCCGCAAACACGGTGTCGCCGAGAGCCGCGCGAGGCTGCGCCGGTGTCCAGTTCCGAGTCTCTCCGAGAGGCTTGAACCCGTCGAGCCAAGACCTCTCCTGCAGCGACAGCGGCGGCCTCCACCCCGTCAGGACCTCGACCGAACACGCCGCCTCCAGCCGGGGGTCGCGCAGATGCGCAGGGTTGCTCAGCTGAGACCCGGACTGCATGGCGGGCGGCCAGACCCTGAGGGTGACGGAGGCCGCTCCGCGACGCCACTCGGCGTACCGGGTATTGTACCGATTAGCGATCGCTACCTCTCCCAAGAGGTCGCCGAGGCTTGCCGCCGCCGCCCTGATATTCGTCTCGGGATCGGTGCCTAAGTAGATGTGCGTCGAGAGCCTGCCCGGCGGCACGTTGGGGGAGAACTGCGGGAAAGCCAGGAATCCGAACGGCCAGAGCATTCCGGGCAACGGAGCAGGCTCCACGTTAAGGCTGACGATGTCCCAACGATAAGGATTGTCAGCCCCGACGCCGTGCTTGGCGGTGAGGTCTGCTCGGCTGCTGCGCCAGGGAACGCCGACTACGTCAAGCCAGCCCTGGACTGGGTTGACGTCAGGCTGTGGATACGAAAGGCGGGGTTCATGCGTAGGCGTCAGCAGGCGAGACCAAAAGGCGGGAAGCTTCATGGCGCTCAACTCCTGGCGGCCGGGCCACTCCGCTAGCGTCCCGCCCTTCACGTTTGTTTTCGTGAATAAACGCGAGTCCGCATCGGGTCCCGAGGACGGATTGGATCGCCTCCAGGAACTCGCCCTGGCCCCATGTCCGTTGTGCGGCACGAGGACGATGTCCGCTTCACCCTTAACTCGCGACGGCTCTGACGTCACCGCGACGGGTGGCGAGACCCGCTGGATGTCGCGTAGCTGGCGGAGGCAGCATGTCGTCTTTGGGCGCATAGTACAGAGTACGGAGCGCAAGCTGGACTGACGTAATCTGCTTCGTTTAAGTCGGCCGGGAGGAGGCCTGCGCGCGCCGAACGTCAGACCTGTGCGGCCCCGCCGTCGGCGAACAGCTCGCTGCCGTTGACATAGCTGCTGTCGTCCGACGCCAGGAACAGGGCGGCCGCGGCGATCTCGTCGGGGTCCGCCATGCGTCCGAGCGGGACGGCCGCCTCCATCGCCGCCGTGAACGCCTTATGCTGCTCCTCGCTAGAGGTGAGGCCGCGCACACCCGGCGTCATCGTTGGGCCAGCGGCCAGCACGTTCACCCGGATGCGGCGGGGGGCGAGATCGATGATCCAGTTGCGGGCGAAGCTGCGGATGGCCGCCTTGGTGGCGGCATAGACGCTAAAGGCCGGTGCGCCCCGGCTCCCGGCCGAGGACCCCGTCAGGATCACCGACGCGCCGTCCCGCAGCAGCGGCAGGGCCTTCTGGACCGTGAAGAGCGTGCCCTTGACGTTGATGTCGAAGGTGCGGTCGTAGTGCTCTTCCGTGATCTCGCCCAGGGCTGAGAGTTCCCCGCCACCGGCGTTGGCCAGCAGCACGTCGATGCGTCCGGCCTCCTCACGCACCACGTCGTAGAGCCGGTCGAGGTCGGCAAGGCTGGCGATGTCACCCTGTACGCCCTGAGCCGCGCCGCCCACCTCGGCCACAGCCTTATCCAGCTCGGCTTGGCGGCGGCCGGTCATGAACACGCGCGCGCCCTCGCGGGCGAAGCGCCTGGCGCACGCCAGCCCGATGCCGCTGTTGGCGCCGGTGATCACCGCCACCTTGCCGTCGAGGCTGCCCATGGTCGTCTCTCCCTCGTGAGAGCGGCCATATGGACGGGCATGTCCGCCTGTGACAGTACCTACCTGGAGGTAAGTGCAAACGTGGCCATGAGCGACGATCCACCCTGCGGCCTCGACGTGGCGTTGGCCGTGATCGGCGGCAAGTGGAAGCCCTTGATCCTGTACCACCTCCACGCGGGGCCGCGCCGCTTCGGCGACCTCAGGCGGCGCGTCGCGGGCGTGAGCGAGAAGGTGCTGATCCAGCAGCTGCGCGAGCTGGTGGCGGCCGGCGTGCTCACGCGGCGGGACCACCATCAAGTGCCGCCCGTGGTGGACTACACCATCACGCCGTTCGGCATGACCCTGGCCAAGGCGCTCATGCCTCTGTGCGCCTGGGGCGTGGAGCACAGGGCGGAAGTGGAGGCGGTGATGTCTCCCCTAAGACCTTGTTCGGAGGTCGAGGCGGGCTCAACCCGCTAACAGTAGATGGCCGACCTCGCCTGGCTGCGCTCTCTGGATGGCGAGTTTCTGGAGGAAGGCGAACGTCTGTTATGGGCGCAGGGTCGCCGGAGCGGTAGGCCGCGGACTGGTGGGCGCAACTCACATCTGCCGGAACAGGTGTGCGTAGCTCCGGCTGACTGGAAGGACGTCGCTACGGCCCTTCAGGTGGATCGAAGCCGTCTCGTTGTCACTTCGCGTGACGTGGCTGACCGCCCGCAGGTGGACTGCGAAGGCGCGGTGGATCTGGACGAACTCAG
>CAXUCS010000059.1:0-5112 GCA_964249365.1 uncultured Caulobacteraceae bacterium
GTGGCGGTCTCCACCGCGCCGATCGAGGCGTCCAGCGCCAATCCGCTGATCGCGGCGGGGGGGCGGCTGATCGCCCTGGCCAATGCGCTGCGCGCCGAGACCGGCTACGGCGACATCGGCCGGCTCCGCCAGGAGGTGATCGAGGAGCTCCGGACCTTCCAGGGGAGCGTGCGCGACGCCGGCTCGTCCGACGAGGAGGTGCGCTACGGCCACTATGCGCTTTGCGCGCTCCTGGACGAGGTGGTGCTCTCCACCCCCTGGGGCGCCAAGAGCGGCTGGGGCCGCCAGTCGCTGGTCGCCACCTTCCACAACGAGGTCGTCTCCGGCGACCGGCTGCTGGAGATCGCCGAGGCGCTGGAACAGCGGCCGAACCGGGCGCCCAACCTCCTGGAGCTGATCTATCTCTGCCTGTCCTTCGGCTTCGAAGGGCGCATGCGACTCGACCGCCAGGGCGCCAGCCGCCTGTTCCAGATGCGTGAGCGAATCTACGCCGCCATCCGCAACCTCCGGGGCTCCTACGAACGCTCGCTGTCGCCGCAATGGCGGGGCGAGGACGCCGCCTACCAGGCGCTCGGGCGCGAGGTCCCGCTCTGGGTCTACGGCGCCGGCATGGCGCTGCTGGCTATCCTGATCTACGCCGCCTTCCTGTTCGCGCTCTCGGCGGCGGGGGCGAAGGCGGTGGCGCCGCTCTCGGCCATCTACGGCGCAGGTCCGGCGCGGCTGGCGAGGAGCGCGGCGCCGCCCCCCTCCGACACCCGGCTCTTCAACACCATAACCGGCATCCTGAAGCCCGACATCGACTCGGGGAGGGTGGCGGTGGTCGACCAGTCCGACTCGGTCCTGGTGCGGCTGAAGGACAAGGGGCTGTTCGCCTCCGGCTCCGCCGACCTCGACGCCTCCTACGACGACACCGCGCGCCGGGTAGCCCAGGCGATCGCGCTGACGGTGGGCGACGTGCCCGTCACCGGCCATACCGACAACCAGCCCATCCGCTCGCTGCGCTTCCCCTCCAACCAGGCGCTGTCGGAGGCGCGCGCCAAGACGGTGACCGACAAGCTGGTCGCCGACGGTGCGCCGGCCGACCGGCTGAAGTCCTCCGGCGTCGGCGAGACCGAGCCGGTGGCCAGCGACGCCGACGAGACCGGCCGTCGCCAGAACCGCCGGGTGGAGGTCGCCATCCCCAAGACCTACGCCGCCTCCGCCGGCTCCCAGAGGATCATGTGAGCCGATGAGCCTCGTCGCCTCCGTGCCCGCCCTGCGCTGGCTGCCGCGCCTGCCGCGGGTGAAGGTCCCGCCCTGGGCCTTCGTGGTCGTAGGCGCGCTCCTGCTCGCGCTCCTGATCTGGATGGTGGGCCCGCTGGTGTCGGTCGCCGGCCACGCGCCGCTGGCCGGCGTGGTCGCCCGGCTGGTCGCCATCCTCGTCATGGCGGCGGCGATCGGCGGCTGGTTCCTCTACAAGCGGCTGCGTGCGGGCCGGACCAACGCCGCCCTGGTGAACGAGCTCGCGGCCGCGCCCGCCGCCGAGCGCGCCCCTGCCGAGGACCTCTCGGCCGCCGACATCAAGGCCATGGAGGAACGCGCCGCCAAGGCGCTGGAGATGATGAAGGGCGCCCGCGTCGGTGCCGCGCGCGAGCTGGTCTACGAGCTGCCCTGGTACGTGATCATCGGCCCGCCGGGCGCAGGCAAGACCACGGCGCTCCACAACTGCGGCCTGCACTTCCCCGTGGCCCAGGCGGTGGGCGAGGCCCCGATTCGCGGCGTCGGCGGCACGCGCACCACCGACTGGTGGTTCACCGACCGCGCCGTCCTGATCGACACCGCCGGGCGCTACACCACCCAGGACAGCCACGAGGCGGCCGACGCCAAGGCGTGGAACGGGCTCCTCGACCTCCTGAAGCGCTACCGGCCGCGCCAGCCCCTGACCGGCGTGATCGTGGCCCTGCCGGCGCCTGACCTCCTGGCCGCCGACGAGGCCGAGGTGCTGGCCCACGCCCGCGCGGTGCGCGCCCGCATTAACGAGATCGGCCAGAAGTTCGGCGTCAGGACGCCGGTCTATGTGCTTCTGACCAAAACGGATCTCCTGGCCGGCTTCTCGGAGTTCTTCGACGACCTGGACGGCACGGCCCGCGAGCAGGTCTGGGGTCACACCTTCCGCCTCCAGACGGTGGCGGGCGGCGAGGCGCAGGGCGCGCCCGAGGCCTTCGACGCCCTCCTGCAGCGGCTGAACGACCGGCTCCTCTCGCGCATCCAGGCCGAGCGGGACATCGGGCGGCGCGGCCTGATCTTCGGCTTCCCCCAGCAGGTGGCGGCGCTTCGGGGCCCGCTGCAGCCGCTCCTGCAGACGCTCGCCCGCGACACCCGCTTCGAGCCGGCGCCCCTGATCCGCGGCTTCTACCTGACGAGCGGGACCCAGCACGGACGGCCCATCGACCGGCTCCTCGCCTCGCTCTCGGCCAAGTTCGGCGTGAGCGCCACCGCCGTCGGCGGCGTCGCAGGCAAGGGGCGGAGCTATTTCCTCCACGACCTCCTGAACAAGGTCATGTTCCCGGAGGCTGCGCTCGCCGGGCGCGATCCCCTGACCGAACGGCGCCGCCGCGCGATCAAGCTCGGCGTGGTGGCGGGCGGGGCGGCGCTGGTGGCGCTGCTCTCACTCGGTTGGCTGTTCGGCTATCACAGCGACATCCGGTTGATCCATCTGCTGGGCGAGCGCGCCACAAAGCTTCAGCACGATGTGGCGGCCGGCCCGCAGGGCGAGGTCAGCGACAGTGACGTCACCGCCATCCTGCCCGTTCTCGACGAGGCGCGGAGCCTGCCCTTCTCCTCCACCGCGCCCAAGGGCTTGGCCAGCCCGGGCTTCGCCTTCGGGCTGAACCGTACCCATGCCCTGCGGCCCCAGGTTGAGGGCGCCTACCGCAACCTCCTGAACCGCCAGATGCTGCCGCGCCTGATCCTCACCGTGGAGGACCGGCTGCGCGCGCTCACCCAGCAGCCCGAAGGCGCGCAGCCGGGCGCCGACAACAGGAGCGAGGTCTACGGCCTCCTGCGCATCTACCTCATGCTCGGCCGCGCGCCCGGCGCGCCGCTCCGCGCCGGCGAGATCGAGGGCTGGTTCGCGGGCAGCTGGGCCGACCGCTTCCCGGGCGAGGAGGACGACGGCCTGCGCGCCGACCTCGCCGCCCATCTCCAGAGCCTTCTCGCCGCGCCGCTGACCCCGCCTGCGCTCGACGGCCAGCTGATCTCCACCGCCCGCGCCGAGGTGGCGAGCCTCAGCCCGGGGGAGCGGGTCTACAGTCGCCTCGCCAGCGATCCCGGCCTGACCCAGCTTCCCGCCTACACCTTGATGGATGCGCCCGGCGTGGGCTCCTCCGGCCTGTTCCAGCTGAAGTCGGGCAGGCCGCTGACCGGCGGCGTGCCCGGCATGTTCCGCCACCAGGCCTTCTACGCCGCGGTCATGCCCGCCATCGGCAAGGCCGCCACCGAGTCTGCGAACGAGGGCTGGGTGGTGGGCGAGGCGCAGGGCGGCGGCGGCCTGAGCGAGGCCGGCCGGATCAAGGACGGCATCCTCGTCGCCTACCTGGCCGACTTCACCCGCCACTGGGACGGCTTCATCGACGACATAGGCATCAGCGGCCGCTATCCGCCCGACGACCGCATCCGCCGCGCGCTGCAGCCGCCCTCGCCGGTGAAACAGCTGATCGAGTCGCTCGCGAGCGAGACCAACCTGACGCCGCCCAACCTGAACATGCGCTCCGGCGGCGGCTTCGCGGGGGCGGCGCTGCGCACCTCGTCTCTCTTCTCCCCGCGCATCTACCGGGGGATGAACCGCGTCAACCAGGTCGAGTCGGTCAACTCGGGCCAGCCGCCGGCCCCGCCCGGACCGCTGGACGAGGTGATCGAACACTACCGCTGGCTGCGGGAGCTGATCCCGGGCGGCAACGGCCCTTCGCCGCTGGACGACGCGCTGGCCGCCCTGAAGGACGCCGCCGACGCCAAGACCGCCGCCCAGAGCGCGTCCGGCATGGGCGACCCGCTGCTGCAGCACAGTTCCACCAGTTCGGCCATGGCGGCGACGGCCAAGCTGCAGCAGGTCTCCCGCGCCCTGCCGCCGGTCGCCGGCGCGCTCTTCACCGGCTTCGCCAGCGCCTCCACCCAGTCGCTGAACCAGGGCGCGCTGAACTCGATCGAGCAGACCTGGACCACCCAGATCCTGCCGCAGTGCAAGGCGATCACCGCCCAGGGCTTTCCCTTCTCGAGCTCCACGCACCAGGTCTCGATCGACGATTTCAGCCGGCTCCTGCGCCCGGGCGGCCTCATCGACCAGTTCCAGACCGCCAACCTGAACGGCCAGCTCGACACCAGCGGGCGGGCCTGGGCGCTCACGGCCTCCGGCCGTGCGCTCGGCCTGCAGCCGGCCGGCGTGCGGGAGCTGCAGAACGCCGACCGCATCCGCCAGGCCTTCTTCAAGCCGGGCGACGTCAGGCCCAACGTACGCTTCACCCTGGAGCCCGTCAGCTTCACGGGCTCGCCCTCTGCGGTGACGCTGAGCGTGGATGGCGTGCCCGCCGCCTTTAGCAGCGTGGCGCGCAACCCCGTCGAGCTCCGCTGGCCGGGGCAGAGCCCCGGCGTGTCGCTCACCTTCCAGGGGCCGCCGAAGTCGTCGCCGTCGGTCAGGAGCTGGAGCGGCGACTTCGCCTTCCTCCAGATGCTGCAGGAGGCGCAGAAGTCGGCCACGAGCCCGAGCGGCATGACCTTCCAGGTCGGGACCGGGGCCTACGGCGCCACCTTCCGCCTCCGCCTCGCCGACGCCACCGCCAACCCCTTCGCCCTGCCGGAGCTGAAGAGCTTCAGCTGCCCGGGCAAGCTGTGAGCGGCGCGCGCGGGCCGTGCGGCCTTTACGGCAAGACGCCGGCGGCGGGCGACTTCCTGCGGCTGAACCTGCCTGCCGCCACCGCCCAGGCGCTGGACGTATGGCTGGATGCGGGGCTCGGCCACCTGGCCGGCGGCGAGGAGGACTGGCGCAGCGGCTTCGCGGACGCACCCGCCTGGCGGTTCGTGGCCGCGGCCGGCGTGGCCGGTCCCTCCGGGCTCGCCGGCGTCCTCCTGCCGAGCCGT
>CAXUCS010000059.1:5122-10727 GCA_964249365.1 uncultured Caulobacteraceae bacterium
GCTGGAGCCCGTGGGCGCGGTCGCCTGCACGCCCTGGTTCGACCGGCTGGAGCAGCTCCTGCACCACGCGCGCGAGGGCGGCTCCCCGGCCGATCTCGCCGCCGACCTCGACGGGCTGGGCGCGCCGTCGCCCGACGACCTGGACGTGCTCAGCCTGCGCGCGCGCTCCACCGACGACGGCCTGTTCCTCGACGTCCGCAGCGGACCAGACGGGCGCGCCGTGACCCTCCAGGCCGTGCTGGAGACCTCGCCGCTCGCCGCCGGGGCCAGCCTCTGGTGGCGCCACACGGGAGGAGGGGCCAAGGTGATGATGACGCCGGCCCTGCCGCGTCGCGACGCCTTCGCCGCCCTGTTCGCACCGGCCGCGGCTGCGCCCGCCACCCAAGCCGAGGCGCCCCTGCCGCCTCTGGGGGCCAGCGCGTGAGCGTCGACCCGCGCCTGGTCTATGAGTCTGCCGCGCGGACCCACGTGGGCCGCGTGCGCCACCTCAACGAGGACAACTTCTGCGACCGGCTGGACGTCGGGCTGTGGGCGGTCGCCGACGGCATGGGCGGCCACCAGGCGGGCGAGGTGGCGAGCGGCCTGATCGTGGAGGCGCTGAACCGGGTGGACGACACCTCCTCCGGCTACGCCTTCCTGGACGACGTTCGCGACAGCATCCTGCGGGTGAACCGCACCCTCATCGCCCGCGCGGCGGTGATGGCGCCGGGCGCGGTGATCGGCTCCACGCTGGTGACGCTCCTGGCTTTCGGCGGCTACTACGCCTGCCTCTGGGCCGGCGACAGCCGCGGCTACCTCTACCGCGACGGCCGGCTGGAGCAGATCACCCGCGACCACAGCCGGGTGCAGGAGCTGATCGACCGCGGCTCTCTCTCCCGCGCGGAGGCCAAGGGCTACACCCGCTCCAACGTCATCACCCGCGCGGTGGGCGTCACCGACCGGCTGGCGCTCGACATGCAGCAGGGGCCGGTGGAGCCCGGCGACGTGTTCCTGCTGTGCTCGGACGGGCTGACCGGCATGCTGGAGGATCGCGAGATCGCCGCCCTGCTGGCGACCTCGTCGCTGGACGCGGCGGCCGACGCCCTGATCGCGGAGACGCTGGAGCGCGGCGCCCGCGACAACGTCACCGTGGTCCTGGCCCGCGCCTGCCCCAACCCCGACCACACGCTGAACCAGCGGCGCGACGTCTTCTTCGGCTGAGACGGACCCCGGCGGGCCGGCGTCAGAGCCCCGACCAGCCGCCGCCCAGCCGGTGGATGGCGCTATCCAGGAGCAGGCCCGCGTCCAGCGCCTCGCCCGCGAGCTTGGTCGCCGTGCCGGGCTTTTTCGGCGGCCTGGGGTCGAGCTGGCCCGCGCCGAGGTTCACGTGGAGGCCCCGGGACGCCATCTGGGCGCCCATCCAGGACGAGACCTGCTTCTGGCAAGCCTCGTCCTCGGTGACGAACTTCCAGCCGACCCCGCCGAGCGCCCCGTGCGAGCCCTTGAAGACGGTCGGCGTCTTATGGTCGCCGAGCCCCAGCCAGTTCTGCCCCGTGTTGCCGAAGAACGGGCGGCACGGGTTGGAGGTGTCGCCGAGCCAGGTCTCGTCGCTGAGCGTTCCCTCGTACTTCTTCACGAAAGCCCAGCTCTGGTCCCGCCGGGCGACACGGCTGAAGGCGACATTGGCGGGGATCACCTCGCCGCCGTCGTAGATGTGGCGCGCGACGGGATCGAACAGGAACATGGAATGCACCGGCACCCCCTCGCTCGCCAGGTGCTCGGCCGCCATGATCACCGCCGAGCCGCCCCGGCTGTAGCCGGTCATCATGATCTGCACCTCGGGGTCGCGCCGGTACTCCTGCAGGCAGTAGCGATAGACGCCGACCGCCTCCGGCAGGACCTCAAGCCCGGGGTTGCCGGGACCCTTCTGGTAATAGGCGCCGGCGCCGAGCTGCTTGCCGAGCACGTTGCAGAACGACAGGGCGAAGTCCTTGACGTAGGTCGCCGCCGACCCCGTGCCGTCCACGATCGCCATGCGGATCGTCATGCGCCGTCCATCCCCGAAGTCTCACAGGTCCGCAACGATCCCGCGACGCCTGGAGGCCCGACCGGTCGCCACCGCGAGCCGCTCCAGCCCATCCCCTCCGGTCAGCATAGCGACATTGCTTGACCAAAGCTTGTAGGGATCGCCAAGGTAGGCCGGACAGGGGCGGCGTGCGGCCGCCTGGAGGGCTCGATGGCTGGCTTGTACTTGGTCGCGCTGGCCGCGGCCGCGATCTCGGCGCCGTCCTCGTCGGAGCCGGCGGCCAAGCCGGGGCCCCAGGTCCCGCCCTTCACCTCGCTCGCCAGCACGATGAAGCTCGAACACGACGACGGGGCCGAGCACATGTGCCCGGGCGGCGCCCAGCTGACCTCGTTCCAGGCCAACTCCGGGATCGACAACGCCCCCGTCGGCGTCGAGCTGCTCGGCCCCGACGGAAAGCCGCTGCCCGACAAGGCGTGGAGCATCGTGGCGGGGCTGCGCGTGCTGCCGATCGTCCAGGGTCCGATGCGGATCACCATGATCTGCTCGGCGCGGTAGGGGGCAGCGCCCGGCCGCCGTGCAGCGTCGAGCCCCGCCGGCTAGGCTGTGGGCGCGCCCCGGCGCACCCCGCTGCTGCGCCCGCTCACCACCACCAGCGGGTCGCTCGTCGCACCATCGGCCAGGACCTCGGCCGCGATGTCGGCGAAGCCCGCGCGTTCCATGTAGAGCCGCACCAGCGCAGCGTGGCCGCCGCTGTCCAGCGCCCGCCAGATCGCCACCGCCTTGGTGGGGAAGCATCGGTTGGAGAAGCTGACGGCGAAGGGCGACCCCGGCCGCAGCACCCGCGCGACCTCGGCGAACACCTCCAGCGGGCGCTGCAGGTACTGCACGCCGACGCAGCACAGGGCGGCGTCGCAGCTCCCGTGCTCCAGCGGCAGCGCCGCCGCGCGGTTCAGGTCCTGCACGAAGCGGCGGGTGAGCCGGGGATTGGCGTCCAGCTCCGCGGCATTCATGCCATGCCCGATCACGGCCGCGAACGCGACCTCGGGCGGAAGGTGGCTGACCCAGCTCGACATGAGGTCCAGCACCACGCCGCCGGCCGGCAGGGTGTCGCGGTAGAAGGCGGTGAGCGCCTGCGTCGCCGCCTCGTCGATGTGGGTGACCAGGCGCGGCGGTGCGTAGAAGGCGGCGTCGTCGCCGGCGTCCTCCTTGCGGAACGACCCTGGCGGCAGTTCGGGTAAGGTCTCGCTCATGCAACGGATATGGCCCCGGACGCCCCGCAATGCCCGCCGCGATGAACCGAGCGCGCTGCTGCCGGGTTGAAAGGGCCACGAATACGGAAAGAACGTCCGCCATGCGTATGAACAAGCTCGGCCGCACGGGCCTGGTGGTGTCCGAACTCTGCCTGGGCGCCATGACCTTCGGCGGCGGCCAGGGCCGCTTCGGCGCCATCGGCGACCTGCAACAGGACGAGGCCGACCGCATGGTGGCGCGCGCGCTGGAGGGTGGGATCAACTTCGTCGACACCGCCGATGTGTATGGCGAAGGGCGCTCGGAGGAGATCACCGGCCAGGCGCTGAAGAACCTCAAGGTCGCGCGCGAGGACGTGGTGGTGGCCACCAAGGCCTATGGCCCGACCGGCACGCAGGGGCCGAACTCCAGGGGGGCCTCGCGCCTGCACCTGATCGATGCGGTGAAGGCGAGCCTGCGCAGGCTCCAGCTCGACCACATCGACCTCTACCAGATCCACGGTTTCGATCCGGTGACGCCGATCGAGGAGACGGTGCGCGCGCTGGACACGCTGGTGAGCCACGGCCACGTCCGCTACGTCGGCGTCTCCAACTGGGCGGCCTGGCAGATCACCAAGGCGCTGGGCATCGCCGAGCGGCTCGGCCTGCACCGCTTCGAGAGCTTGCAGGCCTATTACACGATCGCCGGCCGCGACCTCGAGCGCGAGATCGCGCCCATGCTCCGGAGCGAGACGGTGGGCCTTCTGGTCTGGAGCCCGCTCGCCGGCGGCCTCCTCAGCGGCAAGTACAGCCGCGACGATGAGAAGAGCGGCGACGGGCGGCGCGCCCACTTCGACTTCCCGCCCGTGGAGCGCGAGCGGGCCTACGCCTGCATCGACGCCATGCGCCCGATCGCGGAAGCGCATGGGGCCTCCGTCGCCCAGATCGCCCTGGCGTGGCTCCTGCACCGCAAGGTGGTCACCAGCGTCATCGTCGGCGCGAAGCGGCTGGAGCAGCTGGAGGACAACCTGAAGGCCTGCGAGGTCGAGCTGAGCGAGGCGGAGCTGGACCGACTGGACGAGGTCAGCGCGCTCCCCGCCGAGTATCCCGGCTGGATGTTCGCCATGCAGGGACAAAGGGCCAAGCAGCTGGCCGAACTCGGCCGTCCGAACGCCCGCTAGAGCGGGATGATGCTGCTGTGAATCGCTGAGGGATTCCCGAGTGGTTCTGATTCTGATTCAGTTTTGGGCTGGATTGGAGTGTCGGAACATGACGCGACCCTTGTCGATGGATTTGCGGGAGCGGGCGATGGCTAGGCTGGCGACGGGCGAGAGCGTTCGCGTGGTGGCGGCGGCGTTAAGCGTCAGTCCGTCGAGCGTGGTGAAGTGGTCCAAGCGGCTGCGCGCGACGGGCAGCGCGGCGCCGGGTCGGATCGGCGGCTACGTTGCGCCCAAGATCGCCGGCGCGCACAGGGACTGGCTGGTGGAGCGCACGCGCACCGCACCCTTCACCCTTTGCGGCCTGGTGTCGGAGCTGGCCGAGCGTGGGCTGAAGGTGGACTATCGGACGGTGTGGAAGTTCGTGCGCCGCGAGGGGCTCAGCTTCAAAAAAAACCATGCTGGCCAGCGAGCAGGACCGGCCAGACGTGGCGCGCAAGCGGATGCGGTGGAAGACCTATCAGGACCGGGTTGATCCGCGCCGCCTAGTGTTCATCGACGAAACCTGGGCCAAAACCAACATGGCCCCGCTGCGCGGCTGGGCGCCCAGGGGCGAGCGACTGAGGGCCAAGGTCCCGTTCGGCCACTGGAAGACCATGACCTTCGTCGCCGCTCTGCGCCATGACCGGATCGACGCCCCCTGGGTGCTCGATGGTCCCATCAACGCCGACAGCTTCAAGGTCTATGTCGAGCAGATCTTGGTCCCCACCTTGGCCCCAGGCGATATCGTGGTGATGGACAATCTTGGCAGTCACAAGGGCCAAGCCGTTCGCAGGGCTCTGCGAGGCGCAGGGGCCCATCTCCTGTTCCTGCCGCCCTACAGCCCCGATCTGAACCCCATCGAGCAGGTCTTCTCCAAGCTCAAGCACCTGCTGAGAAAAGCCGCCGCACGCACCGTCGAAGCGACCTGGAAGCGGATCGGACAACTGCTCGACCAGGTCTCCGCCACCGAATGCGCCAACTACCTCGTCAACTCCGGCTATGCGTCAACCTAAGATCATCACGCTCTAGCCGACCGAAAGCGGACGAGGGCGTCTGTGGCCGGGCTGGCCTTCGAGCTGGCGGTGTCTGCGATCCTGATGTGCGGCCGATTCCTGACCCCCACTTAGAGCCCGTTTGAGAAAGGGTTGCCGGGGGTGCGCTGGGCATGATTCAAG
>CAXUCS010000060.1:0-1741 GCA_964249365.1 uncultured Caulobacteraceae bacterium
GGTCCGCTGGTCGCCGCGCGCGACGGCGCGGTGTCGCCCGACTACGACGAGGCGGCGATAAGCGCCTACATGAGGGGGGCGGAGCTGGAGATCGGCCTGCACGTCGGCGTCGGCCCGGGCCGGGCGGTGATGTGGACCTGCGACCTCACCCACGGCTACGTCTCGATCAACGGCGACTACCGCTCCTAGCGCCCACATTGCCTCGGGCGGCGGGCGCGACCTATATGGCCGCGCCGCTAAGGGGATCAGCATGGCGCAGGACTTCACCGCCGCGCGCGTGAACATGGTGGAGAACCAGGTCCGCACCAACGACGTGACAGACCTGCCGATCCAGGACGCCATGCGGGTGGTGGCGCGCGAGCGCTTCTGTCCGCCGGGTAAGGCCTATCTCGCCTACGCCGAGACGGCGGTGGAGTATGCGCCGGGCCTCTACCTGCTAGAGCCGCGCGATGTGTCCAAGCTCCTGCAGGCCGTCTTTCCCGAGCCGGGGGAGCGGGCGCTGGCGATCGCGGCGCCCTACGCCGCCGCGCTCCTGGCCAGGATGGACGTGGCCGTGACCCTGCGTATGCCGGACGCCCGGTCGGCCGAGGCGGTCGCCCGCGGCCTGGAGGGGCTGGAGGTGGCGGTGGAGGTCGGCGAGCTCGGCTTCGACCCGTCCGGCCCCTACGACGCGATCCTCTGCGAGATGGCGGTGCCCCTGGCGCCCCAGGGCTGGCGCGACATGGTCGGCGTCGGCGGCCGGCTTGGCGTGGTGGAGCGCAACGGCCCGGTCGGCAAGGCGCGGGTCTACCTGCGCGGCGAGGACGGGCTCATCGGCCGGCGGGAGGTGTTCGACTCCGCCGCCCACATGCTGCCGGGTTTCACGCCGGCCCCGCAGTTCACCTTCTAAGCGCGGCGGCGGCAGGGCTCAGCGCACAGGCGCGACGAAGGGCAGGGTGGCGGTGAAGGCGGTGGTGTAGGCGGCGCGGTAGTCGAGCGTCGGAGGGTAGACGCCCAGGCCCGACGCCACCGTGAAGAAACGCTTCCAGGTGGCGTCGGTCATGGCGCCCACGCCGCCGGTGGTGGCGTCGCCGCCGGTGACGAGCCCATACTGGCGCATCTTCATGCGCGCCTGGTCCAGGAGTTCGGGCGTCATCTCCCGGTTAAGCTTGAGGATAAGGGCGTCGGCGGGGCGCGGGTCGCCCTGGAGGTAGCGCTTCCAGCCGACCGCGCTCGCCTCCACGAAGGCCTCGACGGCCTTGGGGTTGGAGCCGATCAGCCGGTCGGGCGCCAGCACGGTCGCGGCGTAGCCGGGATAGCCCTGGTCGGCGAGGAGGAAGACCGCCGGGGCCCGGCCGAGCGCCTTGCCGATCGTATAGGGCTCGGACGTGACATAGCCTTCCTGCACCGCCTCGCGGTCGGCCAGGAAGGGGGCGGGGCTGGAGCTGTAGGTCCTGACCTGGGCGTCGGAGAGGCCGTACCGGGTCCGGAGCCACGGCCAGAAGGAGGTCACCGCCGCGTCGGACAGGAGGATAGGGCGGCCCTTCAGGTCCGCCAGGGTGGCGACGCCCGCGTCCGGATGGGCGATCAGCACCTGCGGATCCCGCTGGAACGAGGCCATCACCGCCTTGATGGGCACGTGCTCCGCGGCGAGGTTCATCACCCCGAAGCTGTTGGAGCCGACGCCCAGATCGGCTGCACCCGCCGCGATCAGCTCGGGCACGTTGGCGCCGGGGCCGCCGGGGATGATGCGGATGTCCAG
>CAXUCS010000060.1:1751-4151 GCA_964249365.1 uncultured Caulobacteraceae bacterium
CGCCGGGCGTACTCCCCCGTCGCCAGCGCCTCGAAGAAACCGCCCTGTTCGGCTTCCGCCCGCCAGTCGGTCGCGAAGCGCAGTGCGGTGCGGGCCTGGCCGCCGGAAGCGCCGCGGGCAGGATGGGGGTGGTCGCGCGAGCAGGCGGCGGCGAGCAGAAGCGCCGCCGCGAACACGCTGAGGCCGCGCCTGCGGGTCATCTCCCGCCTCCCGTGCTGGTCGATGGCGCTGCATGACACGGCCGCGCGGCGCCGTCACGCTCGACCGAACGGCGGCTCCAGCACGGGAGCCGCCGCCTAGGAGCCTAGTGTCCGCGCGACGCGGTCTGGACCGGATAGGCCGTGCGCTGCCAGGTCCTAAATTGTTGCAGCGCGGTGATGTAGGTCTGCTCGACGCAGTCCGGGTCCTGGAGGGTGTCCAAGGACTCCGCTTCCTGGCGGCTGCATACGGCTTTGGCGGAGCGATAGAGCTCCGCCCGGACCGCCCCGGGCGACTTGCCCGCGAGGGTTACGCTGATTTGGTCCTGGGCGTGGGCCGATCCCACCAAGGCCAGGCCGATACCGATACCGGCAAGTGTACGAAGCATTTCAGGAGTCTCCGCTGGGTTGGGAAAACTCCTCCCTTGGCCGCATCTCTCCTGTGCGGGTGGGAACGGTATGAAGACGCCGACCGGGATCGGCAAGCCTGGTGTTTGCAACGCAGCGCTCTTTTTGTGCGCTGCAACAAGAATGCACCACGCCGTTCAGGCGAGCGCTTCGCGCTTCTCCGCCAGCGTGAACCATTCCGCCTCGGCGTCCGCCAGAACGGTACGCGCTCGCTCCGCGCCCCGGATCGCGGCCTCGAAGGTCTTGGGGTCCCGGCCGTAGAGGCCCGGGTCGGCCACCACCCCCTCCAGCCGCTCGATCTCCAGCGGCAGGCTGGCGACCAGCCGGTCCAGCTCCTCCAGCCGGCGCTGGTCCTTGTAGGACAGCTTGCCCAAGCGGCGCGGGCCCGCTGCAGCAGCCTTCGCCTGGTCCCCCTCGCTTGGTGAGGGAGGAGCGGCGGCGTCCGCCGTTCTTGATCCTCTCCCGCGGGGGAAGCGATCCTCGCCGCGGAAGAAGTCGGGGTGCTGGCGGACGAAGTCGCTCCAACCGCCGGGGCTCTCCGCCGCGTTCCCCCGCCCGTCGAGCGCGACCGTGGAGGTGGCGAGCCGGTCGATGAAGTCCCGGTCGTGGCTGACCAGCACCAGCGTGCCGTCGTAGTCGGCGAGCGAGGCCTCCAAGAGGTCCAGCGTGTCCATGTCCAGGTCGTTGGTCGGTTCGTCCAGCACCAGGAGGTTGGCGGGACGCGCCAGTGCACGGGCCAGGAGCAGGCGGTTCCTTTCGCCACCTGAGAGCGTGCGGACCGGCTGGCGCAGCTGGGCGTCTGTGAACAGGAACTCCTTGGCGTAGGCGGCCACGTGCTTGGACTGGCCGCGCACCAGGAGCGAGTCGCCGCCGGCCGGCGCCAGCACCTCCCAGAGCGTGGTCTCCTCCTGGAGGTCGGCCCGGCCCTGGTCGAGGTAGGCGACCTCCAGCCGGGTCCCGAGCCGCACGGTTCCGGAGTCGGGCGCGGTCTCGCCGAGCAAGGTGCGCACCAGCGTGGTCTTGCCCGCCCCGTTCGGGCCGACGACGGCCAGCCGGTCGCCACGCAGGATGCGGGTGGAGAAGTCGCGCACCACAGCCTTGTCGCCCCAGGCCTTGGAGATGCGCCGGGCTTCCGCCACCAGGCGGCCGGACTGTTCGCCGCTGTCCACCGCCATGGCGAGGTCGCGGGGCTGGTCGCGCATCGCCGCCGCCCGCTGCTGGCGCATGGTGTCGAGGTTGCGGGCGCGGCCCTCGTTGCGGGTGCGCTGGGCGGTGATGGAGCGGTAGAAGGTGTAGGTCTCACGCTCGATGGCCTTGGTGAGGCGGCGAAGCTGTTCGGCCTCCTCGGCTTCGGTCTTCTCGGCCCAGGGCTCGAAGGCGGCGAAGCCCTGGTCCAGCATCCTGACCTTGCGGTGAGCCAGCCAGAAGCAGCGGGTGGTCACGCGGCGTAGGAAGGCGCGGTCGTGGCTGACGATCAGCGCGGCCGCACGGCTGGCCGCCAGCCGCTCCTCCAGCGTCGCGATGGCGAAGATGTCCAGGTGGTTGGTCGGCTCGTCCAGGAGCAGGAGGTCCGGCTCGCCGGCCAAGGCGCGGGCCAGCGCCGCCCGCCGCGCTTCCCCGCCCGACAGCCCCACCGTCGGCGCCTCCGGGTCCAGTCCGAAGGTCATCAGCTCGGCGTCGGCGCGGTAGGCGGGCGCGCCGCCGGCCGCGGCGTAGTCGGAGAGCGTCGCGCCCTCCACCGCCGGCTCCTGCAGCACCATGGCCACCTTGAGCCCCGGCTGGATGAAGCGCTCGC
>CAXUCS010000060.1:4161-10695 GCA_964249365.1 uncultured Caulobacteraceae bacterium
AGGATGCGCAACAGCGTCGACTTGCCCGCGCCGTTGCGGCCCACCAGGCAGGCGCGCACCCGGGGCTCCAGCGGGAGGTCCACGCCCTCGAAAAGCTGGACGGGGCCGTCGGCCAGCCGCACGTCCTTGAGCGCGGCGAGGGGAGCGGGGGCGCTGCGGGGCGGCATGGAGGCGCAGATAGGGCCTTCGCGACGCCCCGTCATCATTGCCCTCTCCCGTGACCGGCGGAGCGGCGCCATATGGAGCCTCATGTCGTTCAAGGTGGAACATCGCATCGGAGTCGCGCGGCCGAAGGAACAGGTCTGGGCCGTTCTGTCGGACCTGGCGGCCTGGCCGCAGTGGAACCCGATGTATCCGGAGATCTCGGGCAGGTTCCTGGTCAGCGCGCCGCTCAGCCTGGGGGAGCAGGTCGGCGGCCGGACGGAGCGCTACGCTGCAACCGTGTCCGAATGGGTCCCCAACCAGCAGCTCATCTGGACGCGGAAGAGCCTCGGCGGGCTGGTGCGCCACGTCCGCTACATCGAGATGGAGGCCCTGAGCGAGACGGGCTGCATCTTCGCCAACGGCGAACTCTTCGAGGGCTTCGCCGCGCCCTACCTAGTGTTGGAGGCCCGCCGCAGGAAGCTCCGAGGAGCCTACCGGGGCTTCTGCGAGGCGCTCAAGGCGCGGGTCGAGGCCGGCCACGGCGAGGACACCGAGGCCTGGAAGCGGGCATGATCGACGACCTCTACAGCGCCCGCATCCTCAAGCTGGCCGCCAACATGCCCCGCGCCGGCCGGCTCGCCGCGCCCGATGCGACGTCGGAGAAGGTGTCGCGTCTGTGCGGCAGCCGGGTGGTGGTGGACGTGCTGGTGCAGGATGGTTGCGTGGTCGACTTCGCCCAGGACGTGCGCGCCTGCGCGCTCGGCCAGGCCGCCGCCGCCATCCTCGGCGAGCACGTGCTGGGCGCGAGCGTGGAGGAGCTGGAGACGGCCCGCGACAGCCTGCGCGTCATGCTGAAGACGGGGGCGGCGGCGCCACCCGGCCGGTTCGCCGACTTGGCCGTGCTGGAGCAGGTGCGCGACTTCCCCGCGCGCCACGCCTCGACGCTGCTGGCCTTCGAGGCCGCGGCGGAGGCCACGCGGGCGGCCCTTCTATCCTCGCCCACTGGGGGAGGGGGACCAGCAAAGCGGGTGGAGGAGGCCAGCACAGCCGCCTGACGGCCACGGCCTCGGTTGGCTTCACGGCCAGCGCCCCTCGCAAGGGGAGCATCTCCTCCCTCGTGTTGTTGCATCGCAGCGCCGCCGTGGCTGCCGGGGTGGCCAGGCCTGCGGGGCCATGTTAGCCCATGATCACGCTGATCCGCTCAACGGCCGGAGGCGCGTTTGCGTCGAGTCTATCCCGCGATGGTTCGAAGCGCCTTGCACCTCTACAAGGGTGCGGTCTCGCCCTGGCTGCCACGGAGCTGCCGCTTTCTTCCGACCTGCTCTGAGTATGCCGCCGCCGTTCTGGTGAGCCATGGCCCTCTGGAGGGCGGCTGGCTGGCGCTTCGGAGGGTATGCCGCTGCCGGCCCGGCGGCGGCCAGGGGTACGATCCGCCACCGGCCGGGCCGGTGGCGATGAAGTGTGAAGCATGATCCACCTGACCTTCCCCGACGGCGCGGTTCGCGACTACCCCGAAGGGATCACCGGCAAGGCGGTCGCGGAGAGCGTGTCCAAGTCGCTGTCGCGCGACGCGGTGATCGTGCGGCTGGACGGCAGGCTCTACGACCTGGACCGCCCTATCCGTAAGGACGGCCGGCTGGAAATCCTCAAGCGCGACGCCCCGGCCGTGCTGGAGGTGATCCGCCACGACGCCAGCCACGTCATGGCGGAAGCGGTGCAGGCGCTCTTTCCCGGCACGCAGGTGACCATCGGTCCGCCGATCGAGGACGGGTTCTACTACGATTTCGCCCGCGACGAGCCCTTCCACCTGGAGGACCTGGCCAGGATCGAGGCCAAGATGCGCGAGATCGTCGCCAAGGCCGCGCCCTTCACGCGCGAGGTCTGGGACCGCGAAGAGGCCATCCGCTACTTCGAAGGCGTCGGCGAGGCCTATAAGGCCGAGATCATCGCCGACCTGCCCGAGAGCGAGACCATCACGGTCTATCGGCAGGGCGACTGGCTGGACCTCTGCCGAGGGCCGCACCTGCGCACCACCCGGGACGTCGGCTCCGCTTTCAAGCTGACCAAGCTCGCAGGGGCCTACTGGCGGGGCGACAGTTCCAAGGCGCAGCTCCAGCGCATCTACGGCACGGCCTGGGCCACCGATGCGGAGCTCGCCGCCTATCTCCACCGCATCGAGGAGGCCGAGCGGCGCGACCACCGCCGAATCGGCAGGTCGATGGACCTCTTCCACATGCAGGAGGAGGGCCGGGGCATGGTGTTCTGGCACCCCAAGGGCTGGACGCTGTGGCGCACGCTGGAGGCCTATATGCGCCGCCGGCTCGACGTCGCAGGCTATGCGGAGGTGAAGACGCCCCAGGTGCTCGACCGCGCCTTCTGGGAGAAGAGCGGCCACTGGGACAAGTACCGGGAGAACATGTTCGTCTGCGAGACGGCGGAGGGCGAGGTGCTCTCGCTGAAGCCGATGAACTGCCCCGGCCACGTGCAAATCTTCGACACCGGGCAGAAGAGCTACCGCGACCTCCCCATGCGGATGGCGGAGTTCGGCGCCTGCCACCGCTACGAGCCCTCAGGGAGCCTGCACGGGCTGATGCGGGTGCGCGGCTTCACCCAGGACGACGCCCACATCTTCTGCCGGGACGACCAGATCGAGGAGGAGACGGCCCAGTTCGTGCGCCTGACGCGGCTGATCCACGGCGACCTGGGCATGGCCACCCACCAGGTCCAGCTCGCCACCCGCCCGCCGGTGCGCGCCGGCTCCGACGCGTTCTGGGACAGGGCGGAGGCGGTGCTGGCGTCGGCCGCGCGCAAGGCGGGCGTGGAGCCGGTGATCGCGGAGGGCGACGGCGCCTTCTACGCGCCCAAGCTCGACTTCATCGTCAAGGACGCGATCGGGCGGACCTGGACCTGCGGCACCATCCAGCTCGACTACGTCCTGCCCGAGCGGCTGGGGGCGGAGTATGTGGCGGAGGACGGGTCCAAGCAGCGCCCGGTCATGCTGCACCGGGCCATCCTGGGCTCGTTCGAGCGCTTCATCGGCATCCTGATCGAGAACTACGCCGGCGCCTTCCCGCTCTGGTTGGCTCCGGTTCAGGTGGTGGTCGCCACCATCACCTCCGACGCCGACGGTTACGCCCGCGAAGCGGCCGACCGCCTCAGGGCCGCCGGGTTGCGGGTCGAAGTCGACACGCGTAACGAGAAGATCAACTACAAGGTCCGGGAGCACAGTCTGGCCAAGGTCCCGGTCATCGCCGTCATCGGCCGCAGGGAGGCGGAGACGGGCGCGCTCGCGCTGCGCCGCCTCGGCTCCGACCGCCAGTCGATCCTGGCTCTGGACGAAGCCGCCGCCCTGCTTGCGGGGGAGGCGCTGCCGCCCGACCTCCGCGCGGACCCTGGCGACGCCGCAGCCCGGCCCGGGCTGGAAGCGGCATGAACACCTTCGTGCGCCCGCTGAACGGAGGCCTGGTCACGCGCGCACGCGTGCTGCCCCGTCCGCTGCAGGCGGACGTCACGGTGATCATGGTGGTCTATCGCACCGGCGAGGCGCTGGCCGGCACGGTCGCCGGCGTGCTGGCCGAGCCTCTGGTGGACGAGTTCATCCTGATCGACAACGGCTCCACGGCGCAGGAGGAGGCGGTGCAGGACGCCGCCGCCGCGGACAAGCGCGTCAAGCTGCTGCGCGGCCACGGCAACGTCGGCTTCGCGCGCGGCTGCAACATGGGCGCCGCGGTCGCCCGTGGCCGGGTGGTCGTGGTGCTGAACCCCGACGCCTTCCTGCAGCCGGGCTGCATCCGCGCCCTGGTCGAGGCGGTGGACGGCGAGCCCGCGCCCCGCCTGGTCGGCGCGCGCATTCTCAATCCCGACGGCAGCGAGCAGCGCGGCGCGCGGCGCGGCGAGGTGACGCCGGTCACCACGCTCCTCAGCCTCACCCGGCTCGCCCGGGCCGCCCGTGCGCTGGAGCGATTCGAGATCCACCACGAGCACGACCCGGAGCCGGGAAGCCTGCTGCCCGTGGCCACCATCTCCGGCGCCTGTTTCGCCCTGACCCACGAGGACTATGAGGCGCTCGGCGGCTTTGACGAGGGCTATTTCCTCCACGTGGAGGACGTGGACCTGTGCTGGCGCATGCGCCAGAGCGGCGGGCGGGTGCTGTTCGCGCCGGCCGCGCGGGTGGTGCACCTCGGCTCCACCAGCCACACCTCGCCGCTGAAGGTCGAGTTCTTCAAGGGGCTCGGCCTGGTGCGCTATTTCAGGAAGCGCGCCGACAACCCCCGCCGGCTGCTGCTGGCCTATCTGCTCTCGCCCGCCATCATGCTGGTCTCCGTGGTGCGTCCCCTGGTCCGCCGGCGCCGCAGCGCCTGAAGCGGGTGCGCCAGGTTCGGCTGCCCTGCCGTGACGGGACGGCGAGCGCCTTCACCTCCCGGCGGGAATGCCGCTAAGAGCAGCCGTGGACGCCGAGCGACCTTCCGCCCTCCCTGCCGAGGCCATCTCCGTGGTCGTGCCCGTCTACGACGAGGAGGGCGCGGTGGCCGCCCTGGCGCGCGAGATCGCCGAGGTCTTCCGCGACACGGCCCACGAGATCCTCTTCGTCGACGACGCCAGCCGCGACGCGACCGCCGCTCGCCTGCTGGCGCTCCGGGCGGAGTTGCCGCAACTGCGGCTCATCCGGCACGGGACCAACGCCGGGCAGAGCCGGGCCATCCGCACCGGGATGCTGGCCGCGCGGGGCGCCCTCGTCGTCACCCTGGACGGCGACGGACAGAACGATCCGGCGGATGCGCCCCGACTCGTCGCCAGGCTCCGGGCAGGGGGGCCGGACCTCGCCATGGTGGGCGGGCGGCGTGCGCGGCGGCGCGACGGCGCGGCCAAGCGCTGGGGATCGCGGTTCGCCAACGGCGTGCGTCGCCGGCTCTTGCGGGACGGGGCGCAGGACACCGGGTGCGGGCTGAAGGCGATCCGGCGCGAGGCCTATCTGCGCCTGCCGTTCTTCGACCACATGCATCGCTTCCTGCCGGCGCTCATGATGCGGGAGGGCTACCGCATCGCATTCGAGGACGTCGGGCATCGCCCCCGCACCACCGGCCGCTCAAAATACTCCAACCTCGGACGGCTGAAGGCGTCGGTGGCCGACCTGGCGGGCGTCGTCTGGCTTCGCACCCGGTCGAGAAATCCGGGTGCGGTGCAAGAACTTTGATCTTGCGCTGCACCCCCGTTTTGTGTCCAAAATGCCGCAGGCTGAGGGCGCATCGCGCCGACCTGCAATGGAGGGGGTGGCGCCGCATTTCCGGCGCCGTAGGGATCGGCTAGGGGGACGGTCTACTTCACCGGAACTTGCGTCGGACGTTCGGGTGTCGTCGACGGGCAGGCCTCAGATGGGGCGGCCCGTTTGCGACGGTCGATTGCGGTCTAAACAACTGTTAACCAGTCGATCCGCATGATCTGCGGGAAAACTGGTCAGTGTGATGCGTGCGACACTGTGTCGTCACGCGATACTTGATATAGGCTTGTCGGACCGAGGGTTTCGGCCGTCGCTACGGGCAACAGAGGGCTCTGATATGAAGGCAACACTATTGGCGGGAGCCGCCCTGGCCGCGGTCTTCGCCGCCGGGACCGGGGCCCAGGCGCAGCCGTTCGACTTCATCAACATGTCGCTGATGACGCCGCCGCCGCCGAACGGCTTCTACGTCGCCGTCGATGGCGGCTGGCACCAGCTCTACAACAACTCCATGAGCACCCATTCGTCCGGGACGGACGCGACGGGCACCCCCTTCGGCTGGCGCCTGTCCGAGCTGAAGCACGGCGGCTGGGCGGCGTTCGGGCGGGTCGGCTACCAGTTCACGCCCAACTGGCGGGTCGAGCTGGAAGGCGGTTACCGCGACCTGCAGACCCGTCGCTTCCTGGGCTCCACCGACCGCGCCGCCCCCGTGGGCATCTGCGGCATCGGCAGCGGCGATCCCGGCAGCGGCAATGCCTGCTTCGCCCCGCACGGCCACTTCAACGTCACCACCGTGATGGCGAACGGCATCTACGACTTCATGCCGCAGCTCATCATCCACCCCTTCATCGGCGGTGGCGTGGGTGTGGCGCGGGCCGAGGTCGGCGAATATGGTCAGTACGCCAACGTCCCGGCGGGCGACCCGGCGATCGGCACCCTGTCGATCAACGACAACGACGTCGCCTTCGCCTACCAGGCGTTCGGCGGCCTGAGCTACCACGCCACCCACCGGCTGAACGTGGACCTCCGCTACACCTGGCTGGAGACCTCCGACCTTCGCTATAACTCCACCAGCACCCTGGCCGACGTCCAGCCGGGCACCTTCCGCAGCAAGTACCGCGACCAGACCCTGAGCATCGGCGTGCGTTACGCGCTCGGGCCGGAACCGTCCGCCC
>CAXUCS010000061.1:0-10633 GCA_964249365.1 uncultured Caulobacteraceae bacterium
GTCGACTGAGGGGGCCGCCGCAGGACGCGGCGGTGCAGGCCGCCTCCACCAGCTTCGCTGGTCCCCCCGCCCGCTGAGGGGGAGGTTCATCAGGTCAGACCCGCTCCACCGCCATGGCGGTCGCTTCGCCGCCGCCGATGCACAGCGCCGCGACGCCGCGCTTGCCGCCGGTCTGCTCCAGGGCGGAGATGAGGGTCGCGATCACCCGCGCGCCGGAAGCGCCGATCGGATGGCCGAGCGCGCAGGCGCCGCCGTGCACGTTCAGCTTCTCCTCAGGGATGTTCAGCTCGCGCGCCGCGATCATGGCCACCACCGCGAAAGCCTCGTTCACCTCGAAGAGGTCGACGTCGTCCACGCTCCAGCCGGCCCGCTCCAGCACCTTGCGGATCGCCGGCACCGGCGCGCTGGTGAACTTGGAAGGCTCCTGGGCGTGGGCGGCGTGGGCGACCACGCGGGCGACCACCGGCAGGCCGAGCGCGGCCGCCACGCTCTCCCGCGTCATCACCAACGCTGCAGCCCCGTCGCTGATGGAGGAGGAATTGGCGGCGGTGACCGAGCCGTCCTTGGCGAAGGCGGGCTTCAGCGTGGGGATTTTGGCGGGATCCGCCTTGGCGGGCTGCTCGTCCCGGCCGATCGTCTCCGCGCCCTTGCGGGTCTTGACCTCCACCGCCACGATCTCGCGGTCGAAGGCGCCGGACTCCACCGCCGCCTTGGCCTTGGAAAGGCTCTTCACCGCATAGTCGTCCATGGCCTGGCGGGTGAACTGGTAGTCGCGCGCGGCCTCCTCCGCGAAGGCGCCCATGAGCCGGCCAGGCTCGTAGGCGTCCTCCAGCCCGTCGAGATACATGCTGTCGCTGATGGCGTCGTGGCCGATGCGCGCCCCGCCGCGGTGCTTGGTCATGAGGTAGGGCGCGTTGGACATGCTCTCCATGCCGCCGGCCACAATCACGTCCGCCGAGCCGGCCTTCAGTGCGTCGTGCGCCATGATCGCGGCCTGCATGCCCGAACCGCACATCTTGTTGACGGTGGTGGCTTCCACCGACGTCGGCAGGCCCGCTCCGACGCCCGCCTGGCGCGCCGGCGCCTGGCCGAGCCCGCCGGGAAGCACGCAGCCCATGAAGATCTGCTCGACCTTGTCCGGCGCGACGTGGGCCCGTTCCAGCGCCGCCTTCACCGCCGCAGCGCCAAGGTCGGTCGCCTTGACGGAGGACAGCGCGCCCTGGAAGCCGCCCATGGGCGTCCTGGCGTAGGAGGCGATCACGACGGGATCGGCAGCGGCTTGCGGCATGGTTTCCTCCGGGCGTGCTTTAGGCCGCCTTGTCGCTCCAAGATGGGGACCCTGCAAGGCTTGCGCATCGCCGTTCCGCCCGCTTGCCGAAGGCGACGGACGCGCTCATATTGAGGGTGTCCCGCGACGGTGGGACTATGGGGATAAATGCGCGAGCAATAAGCGGACTGGACCCGGGTGCGATTCCCGGCGGCTCCACCATCACTTCCACACCGGGTCATCGCCGGTGCAGCATGGGGCCGATCAGCATCGACGGACGTCTAAAGGCGTGGCTTTCTCTCGGTTTGGGCCTCCGCAATCGGCCTTATTCTAACTGCGAACGATAACTTCGCTGAAGAGTACGCCCTGGCCGCGTAATGCGGTCCGAGTGAACTCGCATCTAAGCCCTGCGGGTTAGCCCCCGTAGGCGGGGCCTGGAGGGAGCCTGGCAACAGAATCCCTCCGCTAACCTCTCCTCGTCACGTGGCCATGGCGGATGGTCGCTCCACCGCGGCGCGCGGCGACTTCCCTCTTGCAGTGCCGCCCGCAATCCCGCACGCGTCAGCCTTGTCCCGCGACCGACCCGCTCGCCTCAGCCCTGCAGCCGCATGACCCAGGACCGCACAGACCAGGACCAGATGGGCTATGAGGCCATGGCCCAGGAGGCGCTGCGCGGCGTGGTGAAGACGGCCCTGAAGCGGGCCGCCGGCCCGGGCGGACTGCCGGCCGCGCACCACTTCTACGTCACCTTCAAGACCCGCGCCCCGGGCGTCTCCATCCCCGCGGAGCTGGTTGAGAAGTATCCGGACGAAATGACCATCGTGATCCAGCACCAGTTCTGGGACCTGGCGCCGGGCGAGACCTTCTTCTCCGTCACCCTGCGGTTCGGCGGCCAGCCCAAGAAGCTGTCCATGCCTTACCAGGCGGTGACGCGCTTCTACGACCCGAGCGTGCAGTTCCTGCTGCAGTTCGAGCCGCCGGAAGGCGGGGCGGCGGCGACGCCCCCCCTCCGGCCTCCCGCCACCGCGGAGCTTCTGCCGCTTCGCCGGCCGGAGCCTGTCGAGGGGCCGACCTCGGACGCGGCGGAGGGCGATGGGCCGGAGCCCGACGACAGCGGCCCCAAGATCGTCTCGCTGGACAAGTTCCGGAAGAAGTAGCCCGTTCCGGATCGGAGGCGCCAGGCCGCCAAGCTGAACCGTTTGCGGGTGTGGTGGGCGCTCAAGCCCGGCGACCGGCGGCCCGCGCCCATTCGAGCTGCGCCTTCAGCGCGCTTGCGGGCGAAGAGTAGTGGAAGGCGGAGGCGACGCCCACCCGGGCCGGACGAACAGGAAGCCGTCCTGCAGCACGGGGGTGATCGCCGTCAGTTCGCCGGCTCCACCATGCGTTCGCCCATGAGGAGATCGACGTAGGCGGCCAGGGGTTCCAGCCTCGGCCCGCCAGCGGCAAGGGCGCGCTTGGCCGCGTCTAACCGCCCGCCGGCCTCGCGCAGCGCTCCCTCGCGCCCGAGGAGCGTGATGATACTGCACCTTTCGGCTTCCGCCGCCTCGGCGTCCGAGACATCGTCTCGCGCCTGGAAGGCGAGGCCGAGCTCCGCGGCGAAGCGTTCCAGCGCCACCTGCTCGACGACACTGGCGTCACCGATCTGAGCGCCGAGGCTGACCGCGGCCATGAACAGCACCCCGGTCTTGTGGTGGTGCGCCTCGCGCAGGCTCGCCAGGTCTTCTACCGGTGCGTGGAGGTCGAGCGCCTGGCCGGCGATCAGCCCCTCCAGCCCCACCGCACCGGAGAGCGCCTCCACCATCTGGACCCGGTCCGCGGCGGACAGGTGCGCGGCCCGGGCGAGCAGGCCATAGGCCTGGTTCAGGAGCGCAACGCCCGTCAGCACCGCCACGTCCTCGCCGAAGCGGGCGTGGGTGGAGGGCTGGCCCCGGCGCGTCGGCGCATCGTCCATGCAGGGCAGGTCGTCCAGCACCAGCGAGGCGGCATGGACCATCTCGACCGCGCAGGCCACGTCCAGCGCCGCCTCGGTGGGGCGTCCCAACTGGGCGGCGGTGAGCAGGAGGAGGAGCGGGCGCAGCCGTTTCCCCGGCGTCGACAGGGCGTGGTGCATGGCCGCCGCGACCGGCCGTCCGCCGGCGGGCGCCCAATGGAGCAGCCGCGCCTCGACCTCCGCCTTCAGCGACGCCACCCTGGCCGCGCGGGCCGCGACGGTATCCATTCAGTCTCGCTCCGCCGTCCGCTGGTGGGGACCTTCTCGTGAGTATAGACAGCTTTTGCATCGGGCGTCAGCTTGACGCATCGGGAGACGACGCCCAGGCGCGACGTCTTGGGACGCTCGATGCTTTAGCAGTTAACATGTGTTCCTGATCTCCCGCGGGGTTCGGCGGGCCGCCCTGAACGGCGCATCCGCAGCTCCGGCCGCTTGTCCGCTTCTCCCGGCTCGCCAGAGGGGCTCGACCCGCAGGCCTCGGGCGGGCATTCTCCTTCCGGCTCATCCGGGAGCCTCGGTCTTCCCGGTTGGACGAGGCTGATAGCCCGACACTCAGGGAGTCTTCATGCAGGCCGTCGATCCGACCGTGTTCCGCCTGGCGATCTTCGTGCTCGCCATCTTCGTGGGCTACTACGTGGTCTGGAGCGTCACCCCGGCGCTCCATACGCCGCTGATGGCGGTGACCAACGCCATCTCATCGGTGATCATCGTCGGCGCTCTGCTGGCCGCCGCCGCGCACGGGCCGCCCGGCGCAGCGGCTGGCCCTGGCGTGTGGGTCTCCAAGGGGGCGGGTACGCTCGCCGCAGGGCTGGCGGCGGTCAACATCTTCGGCGGCTTCCTGGTCACCCAGCGGATGCTGGCCATGTACCGGCCCAAGGCTAAGGCCCAGGCGCCCGCGGCGCCGGACGGCGTGGCCGCCGCCCTGCCCGACACCCGGGCCTGAGCGCAGGCCGCTCGCCATGAACGCCAACCTCGCCGCCCTCCTCTATCTCGCTTCCGGGGTCCTGTTCATCCTGGCGCTCAGGGGCCTGTCCAGCCCGGCGACCAGCCGGCGGGGCAACCAGCTCGGCATGACCGGCATGGTTATCGCGGTAGGAACGACGCTCGCCACGCTCGCTGGCCAGGGCGTGCTGGACGCTGTCACCCTGCTGCTCATCCTCGTCGGCGTGGTGATCGGCGGGGGCGCGGGCGCGGTGATCGCGCGCCGGGTGGCCATGACGGCCATGCCCCAGCTGGTGGCCGCCTTCCACTCGCTGGTCGGCCTCGCCGCCTGCCTGGTGGCGGTGGCGGCGCTCTATACCCCGTCCGCCTATGGCATCGCGCTGCCGGACGGGTCGGTCAGGCTGGAAAGCCTGATCGAGCTCTCCATCGGCGTGGCGATCGGGGCGGTGACCTTTACGGGCTCGCTGATCGCCTTCGCCAAGCTGAACGGCAACATGGGCGGCGCCTCCATCCTCCTGCCCGGCCGACACCTCATCAACATCGCAATCGGCTTGGGCGTCGTGGCGCTGATCGTGGTGCTGGTGGCGAGCGGCGGCGGGGCCAAGCTCGCCTTCTGGGGCGTGTTCGCCCTGGCCCTGATCGCGGGCGTGACGCTGATCATCCCCATCGGCGGGGCCGACATGCCGGTCGTGGTGTCCATGCTGAACAGCTATTCGGGCTGGGCGGCGGCCGCGCTCGGCTTCACGCTGGAGAACACCACGCTGGTGATCACCGGCGCCCTGGTCGGCTCGTCCGGGGCCATCCTGAGCTACATCATGTGCAAGGGGATGAACCGGAGCTTCGTGTCGGTGATCCTGGGCGGTTTCGGCGGCGACGCCGCCGCCGCAGGCCCGGGCGGGCCCAAGGAGACCCGGCCGGTGAAGCAGGGCTCCGCCGACGACGCCGCCTTCATCATGAAGAACGCCTCCAAGGTGATTGTGGTGCCGGGCTACGGCATGGCGGTGGCGCAGGCCCAGCATGCGCTGCGCGAGATGGGCGACGTCCTGAAGAAGGAGGGCGTGGACGTGCGCTACGCCATCCATCCCGTCGCCGGCCGCATGCCCGGCCATATGAACGTGCTGCTGGCCGAGGCCAACGTTCCCTACGACGAGGTGTTCGAACTGGAGGACATCAACTCCGAGTTCGCCACCGCCGACGTCGCCTTCGTGATCGGGGCCAACGACGTCACCAACCCCGCCGCCAAGACCGACCCGCAGTCGCCCATCTTCGGCATGCCCATCCTTGAGGTGGAGCGGGCGAGAACCGTGCTCTTCATCAAGCGCGGCATGTCGGCGGGCTACGCTGGCGTGGAGAACGAGCTGTTCTTCCGCGACAACACCATGATGCTGTTCGGCGACGCCAAGAAGGTGGTGGAGGGGATCAACAAGGCGTTGTGAGACGTCCGGGAGCGCGGACGATCGGGCGCTGACACGATCCGAACTGCCGACGTGGATCCTGCCGTGCGTCGCTTCCGATCGCCGCATCTCACGCCCCTGAAGTGCGTCGACGGCTTCCGTCAGGCGCTCTCTTCGGAGGCTTGAGGCCTAACCGCGCTCACGCCCCCGTCGTGACCAGGCTTTCCTCGCCTTCGCGGATGGGGGCGTCGTCGCCGGGCGTCTTGGGGGTGACGAGCGGGCGGAACTTGGGAGTCAGCCAAGCCTCGAAGCCATCCACGAAGGTGTAGATCACCGGCACCAGCACCAGGCTGAGCGCGGTGGAGCTGACCAGCCCGCCGATCACCGCCACCGCCATCGGCCGGCGGAACTCCGAGCCCTGGCCGAGGCCGAGCGCGGTCGGCAGCATGCCAGCCACCATGGCCACCGTGGTCATCACGATGGGCCGCGCCCGCTCGCGGCAGGCGTTGTAGAGCGCCTCCAGCCGGCCCTGTCCCGCCCGCTCGTCCTCGATCGCGAACTCCACCAGTAAGATGGAGTTCTTCGCCGCGATGCCGAACAGCATCAGGAGCCCGATGAAGACCGGCATGTCGGTCTCGGTTCCCGTGACCGTCAGCGCGGCCACGGCCCCGGCCAAGGTGAGCGGCAGGGTGGCTAGGATGATGAGCGGCTTGAAGAAGCTCCGGAACAGCAGCACCAGCACCGCATAGATCAGCCCCACGCCCGACAGGATGGCCGTGATGAAGCCGCTCAGCGTCTCCTGGAGGAATTCGGCGTCTCCGATCGCGGGCTGGTGAACGCCGTCCGGGAGGTGATTCATGATCGGCAGCGCCTTTATGGCCTTGAGCGCCTGGCCCAGGCTGGCGCGGTTGAGGTCGGCCTGCACCGACACCCGCCGCTCCCGCCCGTAGCGCACCAGCCGGGCCGGCCCGGCCTCGAACGACAGGTCCGCCACCGACGACAGGGGCACCGATCCGCCGCCGGCGATCGGCACCTGGAGCTGGCCGAGCGTGGCGAGGTCGCGCCGGTCCTCCTCGGGCAGGCGCACCCGGATGGGGATGCGTCGCTCGCCTTCGGAGAACTTGGACACGTTGGCGTCGATGTCGCCGATGGTGGCGATGCGAAGCACGCTCGCCAGCGAGTCGGAGGTGACGCCCAGCCGGGCGGCCTCGTCGCCCCTCGGCCGCACCACCAGTTCCGGTCCGGCCGGCATGGGCGAGGGCCGCACGTCGGAAAGCTGGGGCAGGGTGCGCATCTCGCGCATCAGCTCGTACTGGGTGCGCTCCAGGGCCTGACCGTTTTGACTGGACAGCACCTCCTCCACGTCCGCCGAGCCGAAGCTGCCCTGCAGCGAAAGCCGCATGTCCGGCGCCCCCCGCAGCAGCGGGCGGATGGAGCGCTTGAACTGGTCGGTGGTCAGGTGGCGGTGTCGCTTGAGTACGACGACGAGGCTGCCGTTGTTCAGGTCCTGGCCTTCGCTGGACTGGTTGCCCTGACCCACCTGGGCGAACACGCGCTCCGCGTCCGGCTGGGCCAGGAGCATGCGCGTGACCCGCTCCACGTTGGAGATCATCTCGGACCGCGTAGCGCCCGGCGGCCCCTGCATGTCGACATAAAGGTAGCCGGGATCCTGGATGGGCAGGAAGCCCGTGGGCCGCCCGGCCAGAACCACGATCGAGCCGACGAAGATGGCCAGGCCGAGCCCCGCGGATATCCAGCGGTGGCGCATGGCCCAGTCCAGAACCCGCCGGTAGACCCCGCCGAGCTCGGGCTTGGGCTGGGCCTGGCGGCGGCGCTTCAGGAAGTAGGCGGCGAGGAGCGGGGTCAGCAGGCGCGCCACGATCAGCGAGAAGATCACCGCCAGGGCGACGGTCAGGCCGAACTCGCGGAAATACTCCCCTACGACACCCGGCATGAAGGACACGGGCGTGAAGACCACCACGATCGCGGCGGTGGTGGCGACCACCGCCAAACCGATGGAGTCCGCCCCGATCAGGGCCGCGCGGTAGGGCGTCTCGCCCCGCTCGATCCGCTTCTCGATGTTCTCGATCTCCACGATGGCGTCGTCGACCAGGATGCCGATCACCAGCGTTAGCGACAGCAGCGAGATGAAGTCGAGGTTGAAGCCGAACAGCTGCAGGCCGCTGAAGGTCGGAACCAGCGACAGCGGCATGGCGGTGGCGGCGATGGCGGTCGCGCGCCAGTTCCCGAGGAAGAGGAACACCACGAGGGCCGCGAGGACCATGCCTTCCAGGAGCACGTGGATGGTGGCGTCGAACGAAAGGCGCGTGTCGTCCACCGTGTCGAGGATCTGGGTGAAGCTCACCTCCGGGTGGTCGTGCTCCAGCTTGGCGACGGCGGCCTTGACCCGGCCCTCGGTCTGCAGCTCGTTGGCGGCCACCGTCTCGTCTACCTCGAACCCCACCACCGGGCGGTTGTCGAGCATGGCGAAGGCGCGAGGCTCCGACTGGCCGTCGCCGATGGTGGCGATGTCGGACAGGCTTACGTAGCGTCCGTTCGCGGGGATGGTCAGCCGGCGCAGCGTGCCGAGCGTGGGGGCCTGGCCCAGCACGCGGACCGTCTGCTCCTGCCCGCCGACGTCGGCCCGCCCGCCGGTCTCATCGATGTTGTAGGCGTAGAGCGCCTGATTCACCTGGGGCGCGGTGACGCCGAAGGCGGCCATGCGCGCCGGATCGAGCGTGACGTTGATCTCGCGGTCCTGGCCCCCGTCGCGGTTGACCTGGGCCACGCCGGACAGCCCCTGCAGCGCGCGGGCTATGGTGTTGTCGATGAACCACGACAGCTGCACCGGCGAGAGCGAGCGGGAGGACAGGGCGTAGGTCAGGATCGACTGGCTGTTGGCGTCCACCCGCTCCACCAGCGGCGGATCGATGCCGGGGGGAAGCTGCACCCGGGTGCGGTCCACGGCCGTCCTGACCTGGTCGGTCGCCTTTTGCAGGTCGGTGCCGAGCTCGAACTCGACGGAGGTGTTCGACAGGCCGAGGCTGATCCGGCTCGACACATGCTTCACGTCGGGGATGGAGGCGACCGCGTCCTCGATGGGGCGCGTGACCTGGTTCTCCAGCTCGCTGGGCGCCGCGCCGCTCTGGCTAACGCTCACCGTGACCAGGGGAAGGATGATGTTCGGACTCTGGCGTATCGGCAGGCGCGTGTAGCTGAGCCACCCGGCGAGCAGGAGCCCGATGAACAGCATCGCCACCGGCAGCGGGTTCTTGATCGCCCAGGCTGAGACGCGGAGCTGCATGGGACGGTCTTAAGCCTGAGGCGTGTCGGAGCGGACAGGGCGCACGGTGTCGCCGTCGAGCACGAAGGCCCCTCCGCCGAGCAGCACCATGTCGCCGACCGCCGGCCCGCTCAAGACCTCCACCAGGCCGTGGGCGCGGGCGCCGGTCTTGACCGCGACGCGGTGGACCCGGTCGCCGGAGCCCAGCACCAGGACCGAGGCTCCGTCGGCGTCGAAGCGGATGGCGCTCTCCGGCACCGCCTCCACGCTCCGCCCGCTGCCGGCGAAGCTGGCGCGGCCATAGCCGCCGGACCTGAGGTCCGGCCGCACCGGCAGGGTGACGCGGACATGGCCGAGCTTGGTGGTGGCGTCGACCTCCGGGCTGACCACCCGCACCACCCCATCCACCGTGGCGCTGTCGGGCAGCACGACGCTGGCGTGGTCGCCCGGGCGGATGCCGGCGAGGTCGCCTTCCGCGACCTCCGCGTTCAGCTCGACGATGTCGTCGGCGGCGATGCGGTACATGACGGCTGTGGGCGAGGCGATGTCGCCCGGGCGCACCGTGCGGTCCAGAACGAGGCCGCCGACGGGCGCGCGCACCGTCATCATGGCCTCCCGCGTCAGGAGGTCGTTCAGCTGGGCCTGGGCGGCCTCCACATTGGCGCCGGCGCTCCTGGCCGCCAGGCGACGCTCCACGATCTGCTCCTCAGGGAGGACGCCCTGGTTGTCCAGGCCCGCGACGCGCTGGGCTTCCGCCTGGCTCCGCTCGGCCGCGACCTTCTGGGCGTCGACCTGGGCGCGCATCTGGGCGATCTGGGCGCGGAGCAGGGTGTCGTCGAGCCGCGCGAGCGGCTGGCCGGCCGTCACCCGGGCGTCCTGGTCGACATAGACCTGCGCCACCCGGTAGCCGCTGAGCTCGGTGGAGACCGCCGCCTCCAGCTTGGGGATGAGCAGGCCCGACGCCGTCACCCCGCCCCGCAGCACCACCGTGCTGACCGGCGCCACGCTGACGGTCAGCGGCTGGGGTGCGGCGGCCGCCTTGGCCGGCGCCTTGTGGCAGCCCGAGGTCCCGAGGGCGAGCGCGAAGGCGAGGAGCGGCGCGGCGGCCCGGGCCGCGTGACGCCGGGACGCCGGACGGGACCGCTCTGAGCTCATGGCATCCTTGCCGACGCTCGCCCGCCCCGATGGCGAGCCGCAGCCGCCTTCTATCCTGCCGCACCGCCGCAAGGTCATTATTCCTTCGTAACCTCCGCGAGCGTCTGGCCACGGCGCGGACGCGGCGCCGGCGGAGTCCAGCCGCCGCCGAGCGCCTGGAAGAGGGTGGCGGAGTCCACCAGCCCCTGCACCTGCGCGCCTGTCAGCGTGCTTCGGTCGGTGCGCCAGGTCCGCTCCGCATCCAGGAGCGTGGTGAGGTCGGTCAGGCCGAGGTCGTAGCCCCGCCGCTTGGCGTCGAAGGCGAAGCGGGCGCGCGCCACCGCGAGATGGAGCTCCGCCACGCGCTTCCTGTCCGCGTCCACCGTGTTCAGCCCGTTCTCCGCATCGCGATAGGCGTCCTGCACCGCCTTCTCGTAGGCGATCACCGCCTCCTCGCCCCGCGCGCGCTGGCCCCGCACGATCGACAGCAGGCGCGGGCGGTCCAGCACCGGCATGGCCGCGTTCAGCCCGGCGGTCCAGATCGTGGTCAGGCTGGAGAAGTCGCCGGCGGTCTTGGCCAGCTGGACGCCGGGCGCCAGCTGGAAATCGGGGAACAGCTGGAG
>CAXUCS010000062.1:0-10614 GCA_964249365.1 uncultured Caulobacteraceae bacterium
CCTGGCGCGCCTGCGGCCGGCGGCGGCCGGGGCGGAGGATAGGGTGGAGGGACCCCAGCTCGCCTTCGCCGGCATCGCCAAGCCCTGGCGTTTCGAGGCCGCGCTGCGCGCCGCGGGCGTCGAGCTCGCCGACTTCGCCGGCTTCCCCGACCACGCCCCCTTCCGCGCCGCCGCCCTCGCCTTCCTCCACAGCCGCGCCGCCCTCTACGGCGCGGGGCTCCTCACCACCGAGAAGGACTGGGTCCGCCTCCCGCCCGACGCGCGCGCCCGGGTCCGCCCCTGGCCCGTTCGCGCCGCCTTCGACGACGAAGCTGCCCTCCACCGGCTCCTGCCGCCCTGAACATCCCACACGGCCGCGTGCTGGAAGCGGACGTCTGCAGCGTCACGGATGGGTGGGGAAGCGGCCACTCCGTCCAGCGACGGCCTTGACCCTTCAGTCCCGCATCGGGCGGCCGTTTACGCGCGCGCTCGGCTACGCTGCTCAGCCGTAACCTTGAAGGGGGGCCGGGTCGATCCAGCGGACGAGAAGCCGGACGGGTCGCCCGCAGTCGTATCTTTGAGGTCGATCGCCTGAACCGTGAAGCGGAGGCGAAGGATGGCTGCCACTTTGCATCTCCATCCTGCCGTCGAGCGGATGGCACTCCGCCGCCGCATGGCCGAGGCGGTTGAACGGCTGCCCTGGAGCCAAGCCTTGGCAGCACTTTCCGTTGGGATCAGCGCCGTTGGGCGTCTAGCCCGGTCGACGACCGCGAACATGAGCGCGACGGCCGCGAGCCGTCGCTCGGCTCCGTCGCGGTGCAGGGCCAGCGCCGGTGGGCGTCAGGCACCGACCAGGGTGAGCGGGAGGAGGTGTCCGAGGACGAAAGAGCAGATAACGCCTGGATCGTCCCCACCTACCCGAACGGCCACGACCAGCGCGTCACCTGGGCGGACTACAACGGTGTGGACGGTCACCCGGCGAACCGGACGATGATCTCGGTGAGGTGGTGCGGTGCGAGGCGGGTCTAGCCGCTCCTTGAAGGGACGCTGAGCATGTCCTTGGATTCGGCGATCGTCACCACGCGGCTCTGTTCCAGCTCAAGGCGCAACCGCCATTGAGCTTGGTACATGATGCCGTGGTGGCTTGGTCCGTCAGGGTCTACTCGCCAGGTAGTCGGATTGATGGCGAAGGTCGTAGGCCGGGAACCGTAAGCGTGCCCTCTCGCGTCACGTAGACCGGTCAGCCGCGCTCCCGCCTGCGTGAGCCGTAGCAGCCCTCCACGCGGATTTCGTCCTCCTTCTTCAATCGAGCCTCCATATAGATCGTTTTCTAGGACAAGCCGCTGGCCTTCCTCAAGTCGCCAGCCGACGTATAGATCGTTCTGCTGAAGGGCAAGAAGCTCACCTGAGCAGGTGCGCCCGTCTGGCCAAGCGTTGAGCGTGTAAACCAATCTCCTCGTAAGCACTGGACTCTCTGCATGATCGACCCTGATAACGGCCGCGGCCTCTGACGCCCGATACGGCTCAAAGGGGAAGATCAGAGTTCCTGCCGGATGATCTTCAAGGGCGCTTACAACGAGCTGGGAAGCTGGTAGCCACGCGAAAGTCACGATCGTCCCTCTACGCTATGGCTGGGAAGTCAGCCGGGAGAGCAGCCGCAGGCGCTACCTCGGGAGCGATGCGCCCCTTCATGACGTCGGCGATCCGCCCTTGGTTGATGACGAAGTACGAGGCGATCGTCTCGTAATTGTACCCCAGCGCTCGGGCGAGCTTGATGACAGCCGCCATAGCTTCCGTGACGCGGTTACCTGCTTTGGCCATTCCGGCCTCCATCGAAGGCCGGCAGGTTGACCGGGACTCCCGACTCTGGGATTGTCCCTTGTGCGCGGTCGCCCTGCTCGGCGGTTGCAACAAGGCCTGTCCCCGTTGGCGCGGGGCAGGCCTTTTTCATGTTTGCCGATTCGTGCCCGTATGGGGAGTCTCTCGGGCGACGCACACCTCATACGGGTGGCTCTCGGGCTTAACCCGCGCTTCATCCGACGCCCCTCCGAACCAAAGCACCGTGCCGATCGGTCGTGACCTCACCCTCGCGGCTGCCGAGTGTCGACCGACCTTGGCCGGATCAGCGGCGAGCAGGGCTTGTGGATGGGGCAGGCTGGATTGGAGCGGAGGCGGGGCTTGCCAGCGTCTGGTACGCCCGCCTCAACTGGCGTGCTCACCGGAGAGATCGGATGGCGACCAGCAGACGAAATACCTTGCCTTCTGCCGTCAGAAGAGGACAGCTCTGCGACAGGTGGCTAGGCCGCGACTGCCCCACATCTGCCCCACCGAAGCAAGCTCGTCGACAGTCCGCGCAAATAGATGTGCGCTAACCACCTGTCTTATAACGAGAAAAGTTGGAGCGGGCGAAGGGATTCGAACCCTCGACTCCAACCTTGGCAAGGTGTCCCAGCGACCGTCCCCGCAGCTTCCCATAGCACGCTAGGCTACCCTAAACCCCTACCCCGATTAGGGTAGTCTGGGTTCTATCCTACGCGGACGCATCCCAAAGGCACCCCGCGGCTTGCTGCCAAGTGCTTGGATTCGGCTTGGATCAGGGGTAGGGTAGACGCCCTCTAAGCAGGTCAGGCGTAGGGTGCTGAGATGGCTGGGGAAAAGCTCACAAAACGGGTCGTCGATGCGCTCAAGGCTCCCGAACCTTCCAAGGTTGGGATCAAGGTTCGAGAGATCTTCACCTGGGATCGCGAGCTGCGGGGCTTCGGCGTCCAGGTCACGCCTTCCGGCCTGAAGAGCTTCGTCATCCAGTACCGCACCCCGGAAGGCCGCAATCGGCGCATCGTGATCGGCCGCTACGGGCTGATGACGGTGGAGGAAGCGCGCCGCCTCGCGCACGAGAAGCTGGTCGCAGTCTCCAAGGGATTGGACCCAGCCGCGGAACAGGCAGCCGAGACGGGGTCGCAGACTGTCGCCGCGGTCTGCGACTGGTACCTCAGGGAGGCGGAAGCGGGTCGCATCCTCGGCCGCAGCCGGCGGCCGATCAAGGCGTCCACTCTCGCCATGGACCGCAGCCGTATCGAGCGGCACGTCAAGCCGCTCCTCGGCGCCCGGCGCGTCAAGGCGCTGACGCTGGGCGACATCGAGGGGATGCAGGCCGACATCGCCCGCGGCCGCACCGCCAAGGCCAGGGACGGCAGCCGCGGCGGCGCGACCACCGGCGGCGAGGGCGTCGCCTCCCGCACTGTTTCGACCTTCCACAGCCTGTTGGAGCACGCCGCCCGCCTCGGGGTGATCGCGAGCAATCCGGCGCAGGGCGTGCGCAAGCTCGCGGTCGCCCCGCGCGAGCGCCGCCTCAGCACCGTCGAGATCGCCAAGCTCGGCAAGGTCATGCACGCGGCGGCCGTGCATGGAGAGCACCCGACCGGCCTGGCCGCAGTGCGCTTTTTGCTCCTGACGGGCTTCCGACGACAAGAGGGACTTGGCCTGGAGCGGGCCTGGATCGACGCTGAGAACAGCTGCGTGCGCTTCCCCGATACCAAGAGCGGCGCCCAGGTGCGCGTCATCGGCCGGGCGGCCACGGAGCTGATCGCCGCCCAGCAGACCCGCGCCGGCTCCCCTTACGTGTTCACGGCCGACTGGGGCTCCGGCCATTTTACAGCTGTCGTGGGCACGCTCGATCGGCTGTGCGCCGACGCTAGGCTCGACGGCGTCACACCACACGTCCTTCGCCACACCTTCGCCAGCGTCGCGGGCGACCTCGGCTTCTCCGAGCTGACCATCGCCGCCCTGCTCGGACACGCGGCGCGCGGGGTCACGCAGCGCTACGTCCACATCGACGAGGCGGTGCGCATGGCGGCCGATCGGGTGGCCAGCGAGATCACGAACCTCCTGGAAAACGGCAAGGTGACTGAGCGAAGAGCTGCTTAACGTCCTTCGCCCCTTCAGCCGTTTGAACGCCTCTGGCCCGTCCAGGCCAGGAGAGCTGGTTCTTCGGCCAGCGGCCCGCTTGTATCGTAAACCTCCACCTCGTAGGGCGGACCCCAGTCACCACCGCCGATTCACGAAGTCGACGTCCCGCTCCGTTGCGCTTGGCGCAAAGCTTTAAACCAGCATACCGCCGTGCCTGTCGCCTTGAGCCGGTTTGTACAGACCGCTTGGCAGCGGTTTCGCCCGTTCAGGCCTGCACGTTCCGAAACGGAAACCATCAGGATCCACAGCCCGCAACATCGGTAACACCTATGACTCTTATGGTTGACTAAGAGGCGGCTCGGCTTAGTCCCACGCGTTCGAAGTACGCATGAAAGCGGGGATCGAGGCTTTCGTAGACGGCCATTAAGATGCGCGCTTTGGGCCGCATGGCCGGCTCTTTCACCAGCAGGCTGGCAAAGTCGGCCCCGTGGCCGAATACCCGTTCCGCGTAGGTGTTCCAGTCGTTCTCGAGAGAGGTCTGGCCATAGCGGGACACAAATCCTTCTTCATGCAAAGTCGCATCCCCTTCCACGGAGCCGGCGTCGGCTAACGTCGCTTTCAGTCCCGAAAGATCCATGTAAGTGAAGTCGCGTGGGTTCGCGCGTTCCCAAGCGCTTATGTCAAAGGTCGTTTGCGTTTTCACGATTGAACTCAGTTCATGATGCACCGTGTCCACGTCAAATCCACGGGTTGAGGGATCCTCTACGCCTTTGAAGTTCACCGCGATCATGGCTTCATGGAAGAAGCCGCCGGCTTCCTCATTCCACACTTTAACATCACTCGCTGCGGCTATCGTCTTCAGCATCCGTGGTACGAAGCCTGGTGGGTAGACGGCGAAGGCCTTTCCGAGCAGGTTAAGCGCGACCGCATCCGCGCTTGGATCTAGGTCGCTTAGCTGAACGGGTCGGCTCGGAGTGGCGACAAGAGGCGCGATCTCGCGCTGCAGGTCGGACGTGATAACCGTCACGCCCCAGCGCTGTTTGAACGCGTTTTGGAGAGTCTGCGCGCGATCACGGCGCGAACCAAGCAGCAGGATGGCGGCACCGATCATCATCAGCGCAGCCAAGCATAGAGCCGCCCTCTGGAAGATGTGCCGTCGCAGGGTCAGCCTCAATGGACCAGAGCGCCAGCTACCCGCAGCATGGCCGCCGCCCCTGCACCTGCCGGTACATCCACGGGAGTATCGGCGCCGAGGGTGACGAAGTTGGATGCGACGGCGGCGCCGATGAGGATGCCTGCGCCGATAACCAGCGCACCCGCCGCGATCTGGTTGCCGTGCTGCTCTATCGCTCGTGCCGCGCCGACCAGCCAGCCTGGGCGTGCGACGGGAGCGGCGTTGGGGCGGCGGGTTATGTCGTCGTCGTCCTTTTTCGGACGCAGGTCGATCGTCACCGTCACGTTCTGCGCGATGTAGAGGCTCTGACCAATCCGCCCTTCCAGCTTGTCGGACGCGAACTTGGCGCGGAAGGCTGGCACTGGATTTAAGCTGTCTACGGCGATCCCGACTGCCACAGCGCTGGGCGGAAAGCCCTTGGCCTGAGTGGTCATTAGGTCTTCGAAGCTGACCTTGTTAGCGCTTCTATCCCAAGAAACCTTGGACTGCGTGAGAAGCTTGACAACAGCTGAATCGCTGTCCGTCTTGGCTGCAAGCTCTAATCCCTTGTTCGTCATGGTGGCGAGCGGGATTTGTCTGTCGATCCAAACCACTAGGGAGCCCTGGAACTTCAGCGTCGCCTCGAACGTGCCGCCGTCCAATTTCTGTTCGGGAATTAAGCTGAGATCGTATTTGAAAGGGAAGGAGTTGACGTGGGTAGTCTCGGAGGAGTCAGCCTCCGGCGCCTGCTGAGGCTGTGATGATGAAGGTGTCGCTGCGGTCGAACGCTCAGATGTAGGCGAGTTAGAAGCCGCTTTCGTTGTCGGTTGTACTGCAGGACGGGTGGCTTGCTGAGAATGAGGCTGGCCGGTCTGCAGCTTGGCCGTGATAGTTCCGGATTGGGCTGGTTCGGTTGGGGGCAGGAAGATAGTCTGCCCGACCCGCAGCCGATCCGCGTGCACCAACCGGCGGGATGCAGGCAGAGCGCTACGGTTGTTGTAGGCGTAGATGCGTGGCCAGAACACCGCGCGCCCAAGTTCGTGTTTGGCGATGGAGGACAGAGAGTCTCCAGCCTTGACGCGATAGGCCCTGGCCTGCATGCGATGCCTCCTACAGGGCTGTACAGCCGCGTCCGTTCTACCGATCCTATAAATCGAGCCCAGCGCCGTGTCGCTCCTTGATCTCGCCCCCGCGCTGGGGTGTTCCGCTCTTGCCGCCGGTGCGGGAACGGGAGCGATCCACGGCCTCTACCGTTTAGCTGAGGCTCTACAACGGCGAGGCGTGTTCCCGTCGCGCGACTTCGTGATGGTGCCGGGCCTGTTCGCCTTCCTGATCGTCTGCGCCCCAGCGATAGACTGGCTTAGGGTGCATGCGCCCGAAGCGTTCGCCCCGACAGCGGTGGCCTTGCTGTTAGGCATGCGGTTTGGTCAGGTGCTGCCTCGGCCGCCTCCAAACGGGCCACCTTGATAGGACCACCAGTTTCGACGATGGCGGCGCCCTCGCGGGCCCGACTAATCGCGCCGCGTTCACCGCCAATGTGCCCCAGCTGCGCAGGCACGAATAAGTGGTTTACGCCCAGCCGGCTCACTGCGCCCCGGGGCCACCTGGAGGAGGATCGGCTTGGCCGCCGGAAGGCGTGACGGTCCTGCCCGCAGCCGCGAGGTAGGAGCGGCACAGGGTGACGATCTCCCGCTCAGCCTCGCCGCCGGGCGCAGGCGGCGCGTCCCGTTCATAGAACGCCCGAACCGCGCCGGAGATGGTGGCCAGCAGGACCGTGGCGACCAGATGCGGGTCGGTGAAGCGACGGTCGCGGGCGGTCCGCAGCAGGTCCGTGATCGCCGCCTCGGCCCGGCGAGTGGCCGCCTCGACCAGGGCGGCGCCGTCGAGCTCGATCACGATCAGGTACAGGGCGCGGGACGCCTCGACCTGCCGCGCCTTGGCGAGCAGGTAGGCGATGGCCACGCTTTCAGCCATGGCCTCGGCGTCTCCACCCCGCTGCTCGGCGCAGGCGTCCTCAATGGCCAGGGCCAGCATCGCCAGATGCCGCTCCAGGACGGCCAGGAGCAGCGCCTCCTTGTTAGGGAAATACTGGTAGAGCGTCCCCACCGACACGCCCGCGCGTTGCGCCACCCGGGTGGTGTTCAGCCTCGTGGATCCTGCCGCGAGCAGAACCTGAATGGTCGCGTTGAAAATCGCTTCGACCGTGAACGCGGAGCGTGCCTGCTGCGGGAGTTTCCGTCGGTTCGAAACCGCTGGAGGGCCCGTTTCCATAAGCGAATCCCGAGCTGAAGAAAGCTTCATGTATCCTGACATCCGTGGATCCGCGAGGGATTTGCGGGCGCTTGGGAGAGGATCATGGGCAAGCTGGACGGGAAGGTCGCTATCATCACTGGAGGCAGCGCGGGCATAGGCTTGGCGACGGCGCAGGCGTTCGTTCAGGAGGGCGCGAGCGTCATCATCACCGGCCGCGACGAAGTGGCGTTGGACGCCGCGGCGGGCCGGCTCGGAGGCAAGGTCGAGCCGTTCCGGGCCGACATCTCGACGCTGGCGGATTTGGACGCCCTTGTGCGCTTCGTGGATGGGAGGCACGGCCGCGTCGATGTGCTGTTCGCCAACGCGGGCGGCGGCAGGCCTGGGCTCTTCGAGCAGGTGTCGGAGGACGACTTCGACTTCACGGTCGGCACCAACCTGAAGGGCGCCTACTTCACGGTCCAGAAGCTCGCGCCGCTGATGGTGGCCGGCGGCTCCATCATCCTCAACACCTCCATCCTGGCCTCGCAAGGGCGTGCGGGCTTCAGCGTGTATGCGGCGACCAAGGCCGCGATCCGGTCGCTGGCGCGCTCGCTCACGGCGGAGCTGTCGGCCAGGCACATCCGGGTCAACGCCCTGGCGCCGGGCCAGATCGACACCGAGCTGATGCGCAAGGTGGGCATGCCGGCCGAGATGATCGAGCAGGTCCGGGCTCAGGCAGCTGCCCAGATACCCATGGCGCGCACGGGTTCGGCCGCGGAGGTGGCGAAGGCCGCCCTCTTCCTCGCCTCGGACGACGCCTCCTACGTGACGGGGATCGAACTCACAGTCGATGGAGGTTGGTCGCAGGTCTGACGAACCCGGCCTTGAGCCGCAGCTCATCGCCGCCAGCCGCGCTCAGTTTACGGGACGGGGCGGACACGCTGTGTAGGGGGCCTGATCCCGCGCTCCGCGCCCTTAGGCGACATGCGGCCTCCGCCAGCTACGCGACATTCAGCGGGCCTGATCAGCCGCCTCGTTACGCCAGAGTCGTCTCGAGTTAGGGGGAAGCTGACATCGCCATGCTGCCGCACAGCAGACCTTATTGAATGGCGAGTTCCCGGACGGGAGATAACCCGTGCTTTTCGACCCAGAGCAGACTACGGCACGTGGATGTCGTCGAACACGACCTTCATCCCGCCCGAGGGCGAGAGCGAAGCCGTGAGGAAGAGGTGGAGGTCCGATCGGCCGCCCTCCTCCTTGCTCCATAGCGGCGCGCTGATCGACCACCCACCCGCGCCGCCAGTCAGGATTGGAACGACGTCCCAGTCCGCGAAGGGCGGGGCGGAGAAGCGCCGACCATACTCGCTCACTGCGCGGAAAATGTCGGCTTCGGAGCAGCGCGTCGCGCTGACCTCGGCGAGCGCGGCGGCGTAGTCGCCGGCGGACACGGCCACGATGATGCGTCGAACGATGGCGGCGATGTCGGGCGGGAGCATCGCGCAGAGTTCCCAGCCTGCCACCTCACCGTCAACCACCTCCTCGACTAGGACCGCTCCCCATCCCTTAGCGGTCATCGGCGTTTTACTCAAAACAAGACATCAAGGAGATCAACGCTGGTCGTGAGCGCAAAGCGTCGGCCGGCGTGAAGCAGGCCGACCCAAGAGGTGTTCGGTCAGATCAAAACCAGTCCGTCTCCAGCGACGATCTCCTCCCCGGTGACATAGGTGGCGTCCGCCGCCAGATAGAGCACGGCGGCCGCAATCTCCTCTGGGTGTCCTATGCGGCCCAAAGGAACTTGCGAAGTGATGTTCTCCTTGAGGCCGTCGACCTGCTCTCGGCTCATCCTTGCCTTGCCGAAAGTGGGCGTCTCGATCTGGCCGGGACTGATCACGTTCACGCAGACGCCCTTTAGGTAAGCTCGGCGCCGAGAGTGCGGGCCAACGAGCGGACCCCCGTCGTCGTCGCCGAGAAGCTGCCCAGGAGATCCCGGGACTGCGCTACGATCGCTTCGCCGAAATGATCGGCATTAAGGGATCTACGTCGATGATCCCGAGCAGATGGGGGCGGAATGGGACTCGGCCCTGGCCTCGCCCATGCCGGTGGTGATCAGCGTACGCACCGACCCCGAACTGCCGCCTTCGCCGCCGCACATCACCTTCGAGGAGGCGAAGCAGTTCATGCACGCCCTGCAGCAAGGCAGTAAGGCGGTCTCGACCAGCCTCACCTGCTCAGGGACGCGGCGGCTCAGCTCTTGGCGACGGTGACCGGCAAGCACAGCGCTTGACAGGCTGGGGCTCGTCGCCTGAACGGCGCTCGCCCCTGCGCGCCTGCGGTGGGCGCGATGTAGATCTCGCCGCCTGAGCTGGACAGTCCGCGATCAGGCGGGCGGGACACTCAGTCCGAGCACCTTGTCCAGCGTGATTGGCAGGTCGCGCACGCGATGTCCCGTAGCGTGGAAGATGGCGTTCGCGATTGCGGCCGGGGTTCCCACGATCCCGATCTCGCCAAGCCCCTTCGCACCGACCGGGCTGGTCTTGTCGTCCCGTTCGTCGACGAAGATCACCTCGATCTTCTCCACATCGGCGTTCACCGGCACGTGATACTCGGCGAGGTTGTGGTTCATGAACCGTCCCAATGCGTTGTCCAGGAACGTCTCCTCCGACAGCGCCGCGCCCAGCGCCATCACGACGCCTCCGAGGATCTGGCTGCGCGCTGTCTTGGGGTTGATGATGCGGCCGGCCGCCACCGCATTAACGATGCGGGTCACACGCACCTGACCGAGTTCTTCGTCCACCTTCACTTCGCAGAACACCGCGGAATGGGTGTAGGAGCTGTACTTGGCCTTGATCTTCTGGTCCGGCGCGGCCTTGCCCTTGGCGATGATCCGGTCTTGGCCGGACGCCTGGACGACTTCGCCCAGGGTATAGCCCGCCGCAGGCTCCGCCTTCAGGAAGATGCGCCCGTTCTTCAGCGTGACGAAGTCGGGCTTGGCGCCCTTCAACGGTGATCCCGCAATCTTCCCGGCGGCCTTGAGCAGTTCGGTCTTAAGCGTCTCGCCCGCGTCGAGCACGGCGGAGGCGCTGGAGGCGGCGGTCCATGAGCCGCCCGACACCGCGCCGGTCGGCAGCTCGGATCCGCCGATCCGCACGTCGATTTGGTCGATCCGCAAGCCCGTGGCGTCGGCCGCGGCGACCGCCAGCGTGGTGTATTGGCCGGTGCCGATGTCTGGAAAGCCGGACGTGACCTTGCAACGCCCGTCAGGCGTAAGGGCGAGTTCGACCTCGCACTGGGTCACCTGCGCCTCCCACACCGCCGTGGCCATGCCCCAGCCGACCAGCTCGCGG
>CAXUCS010000063.1:0-1346 GCA_964249365.1 uncultured Caulobacteraceae bacterium
GGGCCCGGGCGGACAAGGCCTGGATCCACAAGCCCTGGAGCGCGTCGGCCGAGGCTCTGGCCGCCGCCGGCGTGCGGCTCGGCCACGACTACCCGCACCCGATCGTGGAGCACGCGACGGCCCGGGCGCGGGCGCTCGCGGCGCTCCGGGCGCTGCGGGACGGCGCGGACGCTTAGGCCCCGGTGGCGCTGAGCTCGCGACGGCGCGGCGCGGTCTGGATGTGCAGCCCGTTTTCGAAGTCGCGAAAGATGGCGGCCAGCTCGTCGACCGAGACCGCCGGCGCCTGGATGGGCGGGAAGCGGTAGGTCCAGAAGCTGACCATGTGGTCCACCGCCGCCACCTCCTCGCCAAGCTTACTGAAGCGGGCAGGGGCCTGGAGGAGGAAGTCGCGGAACCCGGCGCCGTCACCCTGCTGGATCAGCCCGTTGTAGGCCACGTCGTAGAGCCGCAGCGTGTTGGACACGCTGCGGGTCGCCGCCGTGACCGCGCGCTGCAGGTTGGACCGGGCCGCCGTGATGTAGTCCTGAAGGTCGGGGTCGCCGCGCCGGAAGGGCTGCAGGGTGGCGAGCTCGGCCTTCACCTGCTCCACGCCCGGCCCGAGGTGCAGCAGCTTCCATTTGTAGTAGAGGAAGGCCTTCCAGCAGAAGACGCCCTCTGCGAACGCTTCCATGTCGAGGTGCAGCACGTGGCGCAGCGGCGCGAGCGCGCTGTCGCCGGCGTCGGAGAGGAGCTTGCGCGCCAGGGCCTCGCCCGCCCCCAACGCGCTGGAGAAGGCGATGTCGACGAGCGGCTGGATCTCGGCCTGGGCGAAGCTCAGCATCCGTTGCGTGTCGGCGCGCGAGACGTTGAAGTAGCCCGACGCCGGCTCAAGGCCCCGCCGCTTCAACTGCTCGCGCAGGAGGAAGGGGTCGAAGGAGGGTGTCTCCTCGAGAAGTTTCAGCAGCTGGACGTCGCGGGTTGTTTCTTCGGTCAGCCCGAACTCGTGCTCCAGCATCGCCTCGTAGTCGCGCTGGCCGACGAAGAAGTAGCGCGCGCCCGCCCTCAGGTTGTCGTGGTCGATTGGGAGCAGGACCTTGGTGGCGGAAGCACGCCGGTGGTCGAACGCCTCCACCTCGTTGCCGCGCAGGTGGTGCTTGACGATGATGCTGCGGTTCAGCGCCGGGGTCCGGAAGAAGGGGCGATCGAGGAAGTCCGGCTCCAAGGCGTGGTGGATGGAGCTGTGACGCAGGTTCAGGACGCGCGCGGTGGAGGCGCTCATGTCCAGAAGCGCCAGGTTGCGGAAGCCTGGATCGCCCATCAGCCAAACCCCGTCATGGCGGCGACCCTAGTCGGCGGGGGTTTAGGGC
>CAXUCS010000063.1:1356-2193 GCA_964249365.1 uncultured Caulobacteraceae bacterium
GGCTCGCACCGTCTAGGGGACCTTCTGCGCGTTCGCGGCCAGGAGGCGGCGCTTGGGACGCGCGCGCAGTCTCGCTCGGCGGTCCGCCGATGTCACGCGCCTTGGAGGCGTCAGGGCTCCTCGCGCTCCCGCTGCGAGAGCAGCCGCCAGCCGCCGGGCTTGAGCACCTCCAGCGGGTTGAAGCGCGCCTTGTAGGCCATCTTGACGCTGCCGTAGACCCAGTAGCCGAGGTAGACGTAGGCGAGGCCGGCCGGAATGGCCTGCTCCACATGGTCCAGGATCACGAAGGAGCCGAGGCTGCGCCGCGCCTGGCCGGGGTCGTAGAAGCTGTAGACCAGCGACAGCCCGTCGTGCAGCACATCCACCAGCACGCAGGCGATCAGGTCGCCCGGCCCGCGATCCACCGACGGCGTGCGGTATTCCACGAGGTGGGTCCGCACCGCGGTGTCCTCCACCATGGCGACATAGTCCGGCCAGGTCATGTCGGCCATGCCGCCGGTCGAGTGGCGCGCGCCGAGGTAGCGGCGCAGGAGGTCGAACTGCTCCACCGTCGCCTCCGCCTCCACCAGATGGCGGTGGAGGTCGGCGTTGCGGTCCAGCACGCGCCGCTCGGAGCGGCCGAGCGGATAGCTCGCCACCGGGATGCGGGCGGATACGCAGGCGTCGCAGCCGTCGCAGGCCGGGCGGTAGGCGATGTTCTGCGAGCGGCGGAACCCCACCTGGGTCAGGCTGTCGTTCACCGTCGCCCCTTCGCTCAGCGGCAGGTGGGCGAACACCTTCCGCTCGTCGCGGCCGGGAAGGTAGGGGCAGGGCGAGGGCGCGGTGAGGAAGAAGCGG
>CAXUCS010000063.1:2203-3932 GCA_964249365.1 uncultured Caulobacteraceae bacterium
TGCTGGGTCACGGACGACCGGCCGGCGCGGGGCCGCGGATGGAATCTGCCATGCCCGGGATTTGGGCAGAGCCGCCAGGCGCCTGCAAGGGGGTGCGGCCGCGTTGCGGGCTCACGCCTGGTCGGGCGGGAGGACGGGCTTCTCCCGCAGGAGCGTGATCGCGATGCGGCGGTTGCCGGGCAGCGTCGGGTCGTCCGGGTATAGCGGGTCGGAGTTGGCCTTGCCCGAGACCTGGTAGACTTGGTCGGCCTCCACGCCCGCGCTCTCCAGCACCGCGCGGGCGGCGTTGGCGCGGGCGGCGGACAGCGCCCAGTCGTCCCCGCCGCCAGGGGCTCCCGCGCCCACCACCGCGCTCGTATGGCCGGAAACGGTGATCCGGTTGTGCAGCTGGCGGATGACTTTGGAAACGGCGGTGAGGAGCAGGCGCGCCCGGTCGTTCGGCTTGGCCGAGCCGGGATCGAACATCGAGCGGCCCTCCTGGTCAACCAGCTGAATCCGCAGCCCCTCCGGCGTGACATCCACGATCACCTGTTTGGACAGCTCGGCCAGCTCCGGCATGTCCTGCAGCGCCTGGCGCAGGCTTTCCGCGGCGCTTCTGAACTCGTCGTCCTGCGCCTTCTGCGAGGCCGCCTTGGCCGCCGCCTCGGCGGACAGGGCGCCGCTTTTCTGCGACTTGCCGGCGTCGGTGGCGTTGGGCGGCGCTTCGGGCGCGAGATTGGGCGTCGCCTCGCTGGAGCCGTCGCTCTTGGCGCCGGTGTCGCCGAGCCCCGTGCCGGCCAGGATGCCGCCGGAGCCGGAGGTCGTCTGGGACACGCTGGCCGGCGCGAAATAGTCGGCGATCCCGCGTTTCTGCTCCGGGCTCGTGGTGTTGATCAGCCACATCAGGAGGAAGAAGGCCATCATGGCGGTCACGAAGTCGGCATAGGCCACCTTCCAGGCGCCGCCGTGGTGGGCGTGGCCGCCGCCCTTCTTGACCTTCTTGATGATGATCGGTCGGGCGTTGCCGCCGTAAGCCATCGCTTAACCCTGATCGTGCGCCCGAGCTGACGACTAGGTGCAGCCCATTAAGATCGGGTTGAGCCTGCGTCGGCGGGCAAGCCGAGACGAGCACGTGCGGCGGCCGATCCGAACCCGTTCCGGGCGGAGCGACTTCAGCTGCGCAGCGTGGCGCCGGTGGCCTTTGCGACGGCGGCCACGACCTTGGCCGAGACCGCCTCGATCTCGGCGTCGGTAAGGGTCTTGTCCCGGGGCTGGAGCGTCACCTCCAGCGCCACGGACTTGGCCCCGTCCGCCACGCCCGGCCCCTTGTAGACGTCAAAGACCCGCACGCCGGAGATCAGCGCCTTGTCCGCCGCGGATGCCGCCCGGACGAGGTCGCCGGCCGCACGGCCGCGGTCGACCACGAAGGCGAAGTCGCGGGTCAGCGGCATGAGGGAGGGGAGATCGGGCGGCGGCCGCGCGCTGCGGCCCGCGGGGCGCTTGGGTTCGGGCAGGGCGTCCAGCCAGAGCTCGAAGCCATAGATGTCGCCCTCCAACTCGACCGCACGAAGGACGCGGGGGTGGAGCGCGCCCCACTCGGCCAGCACCGCCTTGGGGCCGAGCTGCAGTCGGGCGGAGCGCCCGGGCCGCCACCAGGGCGAGGCGGAACCCTGCACCACCTGGAGCGAGCCGACCGGGGCGCCCAGCCCCTCCAGCGCGGCTTCGGTGAATCTGCGCCAGCACCAGGCGG
>CAXUCS010000063.1:3942-10286 GCA_964249365.1 uncultured Caulobacteraceae bacterium
GCGAGGACGGCGGCGACGACGGTGCGCTGCCCGCCTGGCGTGTCGTCGGCGAACACGGGTCCGACCTCGAACAGGGCGCAATCCTTCAGGCCGCGCGCCCTGTTGCGCGCCACCGCCTGCAGCAGCCCGGGCAAGGCGGACGGCCGCATGCAGTCCAGTTCGGAGGCGATCGGATTGGCGAGCACCAGCGCCTGCGCCCCGCCGCCGAACGCCCGCGCCAGAGCGCAGGAGGTGAAGGACCAGCCGATCGTCTCTGCGTAGCCCATAGCGGCGAGCGCCTGGCGGGCGGCCCGCACCCGCGTCTGGCGCACCGTCGCCACGCCGCCGACAGGCGCGTGCGCGTCCGGCAGGGGCGTGGAGGGCAGGGCGGCCAGCCCCTCGATACGCGCCACCTCCTCCACCAGGTCGGCCGGACCTTCAACGTCGCGTCGCCAGGTGGGAGGCTGCACCCGGAAGCTCGCGCCGCCCGTATCGTCCACGGCGAAACCGAGCGCCCGGAGGATCCCGGCGATGCGGTCGGGTGCGACGGGGAGCCCGGTGAGCCGCCCGACTGCGGCGGGATCGAAGTCGAGCGGCGCCGAGGTGGGCGGCAGGTCGCCTTCCAGCACCGGCAGCGAGGGCTCGCCGCCGCAGAGGTCCAGCACCATGCGGGTGGCGAGCTCAAGGCCCGGGACGACGAAGCCCGGGTCGACGCCCCGGGCGAAGCGGTACTGGGCGTCGGAGACCAGGGCGAGCTCGCGCCCGGTCTGGGCGGTGCGGATGGGATCGAACCAGGCCGCCTCGATGAAGACGGCGGTGGTCTCGTCCGACACGCCCGTCGCCGTTCCGCCCATCACGCCGCCGAGGTCGACGACGCCACTCCCGTCCGCGATCACCGTCGTCTCGGGCGTGACGGCGTAGGTCCGCCCGTCGAGCGCGGCCATGCGCTCGCCCTCCCGCCCGAGCCGCACCGTCAGGGTGTCGCCGGTCAGCTTGGCGAAGTCGTAGACGTGCAGCGGCCGGGCGCGGTCGTAGGACAGGTAGTTGGTGACGTCGACCAGCGCGCTGATCGGCCGGAGCCCAATCGCCCGCAGCCTCGCCTGCAGCCACGCGGGCGAGGGACCGTTGCGCACGCCCCTGACCACCCGACCCGCGAACAGGGGGCAGGCCTGCCGGTCCTCAAGCACGATCCTGACCGGGCAGGGGAAGACGCCGGGCACGGGCTCGACCGGCTTCGCCTCGAAGCGGCCGAGGCCGGCGGCGCAGAGGTCGCGCGCGATCCCTTCGACGCCCAGCCAGTCCGGGCGGTTGGGCGTCACCTCAAAGTCGATCACCGGGTCGGCGCCGAAGACCGCCGCGGCCGGTAGCCCCACCGCCAGGTCGCCGGCGAGCTCCACTATGCCGTCGCTCTCCTCCGAGACCTCCAGCTCGCGGGCGGAGCAGAGCATGCCGTTGGAGACCACGCCGCGCACCGGCCGCGCCTCAAGCGTGACGCCGCTGCCCGGGACGTAGGTGCCGATGGGTGCGTAGATGGTGGTCAGGCCCGCCCGGGCGTTTGGCGCCCCGCAGACGATCTCCTTTCGGCCGTCGACCGTATCGACCTGGCAGACCCGCAGCCGGTCGGCGTTGGGGTGGGGCTCAGCCTCCACGATCCTGGCCACCGAGAAGGGCCGGAGCGCCGCGGAGGGGTCCAGGACATGCTCCACCTCCAGCCCCGCGGCGGTCATGGCCTCGGCGATCTCGGCGACGGACCGATCGGTCCGAAGGTGGTCCTTCAGCCAGGACAGGGTGAACTTCATCGGGCGCGCGGGTTCGGGAGGATCAGGCGGGAGCCGCGCCTTCTAGCCTCAACCCCACGGTCCGGCGAGCCCTGCGCCCGGCGTCGCCTCGACCGCAGCCACGGCCGCCGGCGCGCCGACGTGGAGCCGGCGGTAGACCCAGGCGGACAGCCCGCAGAGGAGCGGCGCCTCCACGAAGGCGTGCACGGCCGCCGACAGCACCGCGAGCGGCGCGGAATAGGCCGCCGGCGCGGCCAGCAGCAGCACGTCGCTGGCGAGCGCCGGCAGCGACAGCAGCACCACGGCGGCGAAGATGCGCCAGCCCTGGCCCTTGGTGGCGTTCCAGGTGCTGAACACCTGCACGCGCCGCTCCGCCACCGTGGCCGCGGGATAGGTGAAGATGCGCACCCAGACCCACATCGCCAGCGCCACGAAAACAAGAACCAGCCCGCTCAGCATCAGCTGCACCTGGGGGGAATGGGAGACCGCTTCCGGCGTCACGCTCGCGCCGCCGCCCCCATGGGAGAAGACCACGCCGACGGTCAGGAGCGCCGCCACCAGGATCACGAACAGGAGCGCGATGAAGCCGAACAGCACCAGGAGCAGGAGCGCGCCAAGCAGCCGCACCTCCGGCGTACCGAACTGGAAACCCTGGGGTCCGATGCGGAACTCCGCCTCGCCCGGATGGAGGTCGGCGAAGGCCAGGCGCAGCAGGGCGGCATTGGCCATCACTCCCGCCAGCAGCGTGGCGAGCAGGGTGGCGATCCGAGCGAACGGGCTGGCCGCGACCGCGCCCGCCACGTTCAGCACCATCACCAGCACCAGCACGCCCGCCACCTTCGCGATATTGGCCCTGGCGAAGGCGAGCGCCGCACGCACGCCCTCCAACACCGAAAGCTTGGCGACCATGTGAGCCCCTTGAACGCGCAGGGTGTGTTGACCGGCGCCCCGGGCAAACTGCAAGCGTTTTCGCCGTCCGCTCGAGCCTCTATTGTCGCGCGGATGGCCCCGTCCGCTTCTTCCCCCGCATACGATCCCGTGCACGTGGTGGGAGCCGGGCTGGCGGGCTCCGAAGCGGCCTGGCAGATCGCCGAAGCGGGGCTGGAGGTCGTGCTGCACGAGATGCGGCCGGAACGCATGACGCCCGCCCACCAGGGCGGGGGTTTCGCCGAACTGGTCTGCTCCAACTCTTTGCGGGCCGACGACTGGGCCGGCAACGCGGTGGGCCTGCTGCACCAGGAGATGCGGCGCGGCTCGTCTCTGATCCTGGCGGCGGCGGACCGACATCAGGTGCCGGCGGGCGGCGCGCTGGCGGTCGACCGCGAGGGCTTCTCGGCGGAGGTGACCGCACGACTCCACGCCCACCCTCGCGTCCGGGTGGAGCCCGGCGAGGTCGCCGGCCTGCCGCCGCCGGACTGGACCAGCGTGGTGGTCGCCACCGGCCCCCTGACCTCCGAGGCGCTGGGCCGGGCCGTGCTGGCGCTGACGGGAGAGGAGGAGCTCGCCTTCTTCGACGCCATCGCGCCCATCGTCTACCTCGACAGCATCGACATGGACGTGGCCTGGCGCCAGTCGCGCTACGACAAGGAGGGGCCGGGCGGCGATGCGGCGGCCTACATCAACTGCCCGCTGGACGTCGACGCATACGCCCGCTTCGTCCAGGCGCTGCTGGATGGTCCGAGGGCCGAGTGGAAGGACTGGGAGCGCGACACGCCTTATTTCGACGGCTGCCTGCCGGTCGAGGTCATGGCCGAGCGGGGAGCCGAGACCCTGCGCTTCGGCCCCATGAAGCCAGTGGGGCTGACCAACCCGCACCGGCCCGAGCGGCCCCATGCGGTGGTGCAGCTCCGCCAGGACAATGCGCTCGGCACCCTCTACAACATGGTGGGTTTCCAGACCAAGCTGAAGCACTCGGCCCAGACGGAGGTGTTCCGCACCATCCCCGGGCTGGAGGGCGCCCGCTTCGCCCGGCTCGGCGGCCTACACAGGAACACCTTCCTGAACTCGCCCAAGCTCCTCGACGGGCGCCTGCGCCTGCGCGCCGAGCCCCGCCTGCGCTTCGCCGGCCAGATCACCGGGGTGGAGGGCTATGTGGAGAGCGCGGCGATCGGCCTCCTCGCCGGCCGCTTCGCCGCCGCCGAACGGCTCGGCCGATCGCTCGCGCCGCCGCCGGCCGAGACGGCGCTTGGCGCTCTCCTCGCCCACGTCACCGGCGGGCACATGCAGGGTGGCGGTCGGCGCTCGTTCCAGCCCATGAACATCAACTACGGCCTCCTGCCGCCGATGGCGGAGGGGCCCAAGCGCGACGGCGATGGCCGCCGCATCCCCCCGGTGGAGCGCGGCCGGGCGAAGAAGCGGGCCGTGGGCGAGCGGGCGCTCGCGGCGCTGGACGGCTGGCTCGTTCCCGCGCAGGAGTCCGAGCCGGCCTGAGCCGGCCCCGATCGGATCACCGGCGAGCTCGGCCGTGATCCTCCCGTCGCCGCGCACGTTCAGCTGGAATGCGGGCCGGTCGCCCTGGAGGAGTACGGACATGGCGCGTTTCACCGGCAAGGTCGTGATCGTGACGGGCGCAGGCTCCGGCATCGGCGAGGCCGCCGCGCGCCGCTTCGCCGCCGAGGGCGGCGCGCTGGTGCTGGCCGACAAAGACGCCGACGGTCTCGCGCGCGTGGCTGCCGACCTGGACGAGGAGGAGACGGTGGTCGCCGACGTGTCGCGCATGGCCGACTGCGAGGCGCTGGTGGCCGCAGCGCTGAAGCGCTTCGGCCGCATCGACGTGCTGGTCAACAACGCCGGCGTCGACCACCTGGGCAGGATAGACGAGGGCGGGCTGGAAGAGTTCACCAAGGTGATCGAGAGCGACCTTTACGGCGTGGTGCAGATGAGCCGCGCCGCCATCGCCGCCCTGCGGGAGAGCCGCGGCTGCATCGTCAACGTCTCCTCCGTCTCGGGCCTCCGCGGCGATTGGAACCATAGCTTCTACAATGCGGCCAAGGGTGGGGTGACCAACTTCACTCGGGCGCTGGCGATGGACGAGGCGCGGAATGGGGTGAGGGTCAACGCCGTCAATCCTTCGCTCGTCTACACCGCCCTGACCGCCGGGATGAAGGAGCAGCCGAACCTTATCGCCAAGTTCGAGGAGCGCATCCCGATCGGCCGCGGCGCCCAGCCGGACGACATCTCCGGCCCCATCGCCTTCCTGGCCAGCGAGGACGCCCACTTCGTCACCGGCGTGAACCTGCCGGTCGACGGCGGCCTCACCGCCTCGAACGGCCAGCCGCCGCTGAGCTGAGGGACGCCCCAACCGCGTATGCCGCTCACGTCCTGTGGGCGGCGTCGTGCGTGCGCCGTTGCGAGGTCCTGGGAGGCTCTAGGTCTGGTACCGCCTGTAGGACGACCCTACCCAACTATCGGGCGCTCATGCTGGCCTCTCTGGTGAGGTCTCAGGGCCCTACTGCCCGCCAAGGTTTGCCCAGTCGTTTCGTCCCGCTTCGCCTTCGGATCGGAACCTCCTTGAGCGGGGGAGTAGCCCAGCCCGCACCCGCTGCACGAGCCGACATGTTGCCGCTCTGTTCTCCTCCCTAGCCTTCTGCGGCGGGGCCATCGTGCTCGCGCCCGTCAAGGGACGCTCCGCTCTTCGCCCTTGACCACCGCTCCGCGCGACGGCTGTGGCGCGAGCATTGGGATGCGGGGCATCCCGCCAGTCAAGTCCGATCGCCTCCGGCGGATCGAACACAGGGCTATGGCAAAGAAGACGCCGCCAAGGTGCAGCCCCGAGTTCGGCGCGCCGCAGGCCGTCGAACTTCAGCTTGGAAGGACGCCCCGCGTCCCGACGCTCCCTCGTCAGCCGTCGCGCGCAGGGCGGGTCAAGGGCGAAGAGCGGAGCGGCCCTTGACGCGCCCGAGCACGGCGGCACGTCCGCTATCCGGACAGAGAGCTTCAGCAAGAAACGACCCAAAGCAGACCTTGACACCAGCGATGAGAGTCCTCCCTTTCTCGACCATATAGGTCTGCGAGACTTGGATGCGCCTCTTCAAGCTAGCTATAATCACCATCACGGCCTGCTTCCCCTTCGGATACATCATGTATCTGTTCAGCGGAAAGCTATTATCCGCGACGGCTCTCCCATCAACATCAAGGACACGCCCGTGATGTTCTGGATGATGGTGCTCGTGATGACCGCTATAGGGGGCTTTCTGGCCTTCGTGACCGCTTCGATATGGGCGTCGGTTCTACACTTCCACTTTCCAAGACAGATACCGGTGCGGTAGCCCTACCGAAGACGCAGGAGCTACGAGGGCGCGACTAAAACTCAGCACGCGATGGCCGCTCCACACCCTTCTGAGACTCCCCTGCCGTCCGCTTTCCGACCTTGCTCACCCCCGCTCCACGAAGCTGTCGAGCACCTTCTTCTCGCCCGCCTTGCTGAAGTCGACCGTCAGCTTGTTGCCTTCCACGGCGGCGACGACGCCGGGGCCGAACTTCTGGTGGAAGACCTTGTCGCCCCGGCCGTAGGCGCTCCCCGCCGGGCCGGGGTCTGAGGTAGCCAGCAGGCGGCCCTCGCCCTCGATCACCTGGCTCCGGGCGCGG
>CAXUCS010000064.1:0-4274 GCA_964249365.1 uncultured Caulobacteraceae bacterium
GCGGGCGCTCGCCTCGCCCTTCCTGCCGGGGGCGACGGCGGCCATGGGCGCGCGCATGGGCGAGGACCTCGCCTTCGACGGCGGCCCGGCGCGGCGCGACTTCGGCTGGGCCCCCCGCCCGTTCCGCCCGGTGTTCCCGCCGCCCCTCAGTCGGGCTGGAACACCGCCAGCTCCGTGCCCGAAGGATCACGAAAATGGAACCGCCGACCCCCGGGAAAGCTGAAGGGCGCCCTGACGACCTCCGCCCCGGCCGCGCGCACTCGGGCGAGCGTCGCCTCCAGGTCCGCCGCGTAGATCACCACCAGGGGCGTGCGGGGCGCCTCGGCCGCATCCGCCTGGAACCCGCCGTCCATCCCCTCCGTGAAGGCCGCATAGGTCGGGCCGTAGTCGACGAAGCTCCACCCGAACGCTTCCCGGTAGAAGCCCTGCGTCCGCCCCATGTCGGCGGAGGGGAACTCCACGTAGTCGATCTTGCCGTCCTGACGCATGAGGCCCTCCAAGGTTCCTGATATGTTCGCGTAGGCGCGGCGTCTGTCAACTGAACCGAAGCGGACCGTTTGGCGGCGAAGTTGGGTGTTTAGTCGCCTATGGGTAGGCGAGGTACTCTAGCCACCATCCGTGGCCTAATGGTCGATATAGAAACGTGTTCTGCGACGGGGATCGAGGATGGTCTAAGCTTTTCACGATCCGGGTTGATTGATTGCCGCTCCCGATACTAACCCCGCCAAAATAGTAGCCCTTATAGTCCGCTGGCGTGCCTGCAAAACCATCTGCCCACACATCCAGTGTAAGCGCACATCCAGAACCTGTCCCGTGGACGTGCAGGCTAATGACCCCAATATCCGACATCTGACGTTTGAACCAACCTTCGTCGTCTACAGCCAAAGCTGGATCGGTGTACCTGTCGCTAATAGTCTGGTAGCGGTTGAAATTGCATGCCTTGTTTCTTAGGGCGTTGAATGCCGTTCCACTAAGAGCGAATACACGGATTAGTTGCCCGTCTGATGGAGGGCCGCACGAGCCGAGAAGAACCGACGTGCTGATGGTGGTGAAAAGCATAAGGATGTTTCGGCACATGAGTCGAGACTAGCTAAGTCGCGAGAGTCCGCAACGGGTCGAAAGCGCATGAGTGCTGGGTCCGCGAAGTCGCCCTCCCGTCTCTGTCTCGCCCGGACTTGTTCCGGGCGCCCAGAGCGATACGCTCTTGGAGGTGACCAGGGACAGGATCATCGCGGTCTACATCATGGCGAGCGGCCGCAACGGCACGCTGTACACGGGGATGACCAGCGACCTGGGCCGCAGGGCCTACGAGCATCGGGAGGGCTGCCTGCCGGGCTTCACCCGCCGCTACGGTGTCACACGTCTGGTCTGGTATGGGTGCTTCGAACTGATCACCGAGGCGATGCGGCGCGAGCACACCATCAAGGGCTACCCGCGTCGCTGGACGCTTAGCCTGATCGAGGGTGAGACCCAGGGTGGGAAGACCTCTACGAGCGACTGAACGGCTGACGTCGCGCTCTGGACGCCCGGAACAAGTTCGAGCGGGACGGGGGAGGTGTCTCAAAAGGGTGACTTTCCCAATCATAGCGCGTGCGGAAAGCGGACGCCCGTAGAGCCCTCCCTCACGCCAGCGCGTAGACCGCCGTGCGCTTGACCGCCTGGTCCTCCAGTTCGCGGGTGGTGGAGACCTGGTACTCGGCGAGGCGGCGGAGGCGTTCGCGGGGCAGGTAGGTGCGGCCGGGGTCGCCGAGGAGGACGGTCGCGCCGCGGGCCTGCGCCTCGTGCAGCCATCGTTCCACCCGTTCGGCGAGCGGGCGCTCGTAGCAGATGTCGCCGGCCAGGATGACCTCGGCGCCCGCGGGCGCAGGGGCGGCGAGGAGGTCGGCGCCGGTGAAGGCCACCTCCACCCCGTTCGCCTCCGCGTTCAGCCGGACGGCGGCGGCCGATAGGGGATCGAGGTCGCAGGCCAGCGCCGAGGCCGCGCCCGCCCGCATGGCCGCGACCGCGACCAGACCCGAGCCGGTGGCGAAGTCGAGCACGCGCCGTCCCGCCACCACCTCGGGGTGGTCCAGCACGTAGCGCGCCAGCCCCTGGCCGCCCGCCCAGGCGAAGGCCCAGAACGGCGGCGCCACGCCGAGCTCGCCCAGCCGCTCCTCCGTCAGCCGCCAGAGCGGCGTGACCTCGTCGGCGAGGCGGAGCCGGATCTCCGGCGCGTGGGAGACGGGCAGGAGGCGGGTGTTCTCCAGGATGAAGGCGCGGGCGTCGCCGATCACCGCCCGGCCGCCAGCGGCATGAGCGCCAGGGCGGCGAAGAGGAGGAGCCCCGTGTCGCGGTTAGACCTGAAGAGCGCCAGCGCCAGCCCCGCGTCCGCCGGGCGGAGCCGCCAGGCCTGCCAGGCGAGGTGGAGCGCGAAGCCGAGGACGAGGAGGCCGACCCAGCGTCCCCCTCCGGCCGCCACGGCGGCGACCGCCAGGGCGACGCTGGCGCCGTAGAAGAGGCCCACGCCGACCCGCACCCGGGGTCCCAGCCGCCGCGCGCTCGACTTCACGCCCGCCAGCGCGTCGTCCTCCATGTCCTGCAGGGCGTAGATGGTGTCGTAGCCGAGCGTCCAGGCCACGCCCGACGCGTAGAGCAGCACCGCCGGCCAGCCGAGGCCGCCGCTCACCGCCGCGAAGCCCAGGAGCGCGCCCCAGTTGAAGGTGAGCCCGAGCCAGGCCTGGGGCCACCAGGTGATGCGCTTCATGAAGGGATAGGCGGCCACCAGGACGAGCGAGGCGACGCCCAGGGCGATCGCGGCGAGGTCCATGGTCAGGAGGATGCAGAAGCCTGCGAGGCTCAGCGCCACCAGGAAGGCGAAGGCGCCCTTGCGCGAAATCTGGCCGGAGGCGATCGGGCGCCCGGCCGTGCGCGCCACCCGCCGGTCCACGTCGCGATCCACGATGTCGTTGAAGGCGCAGCCGGCCGCCCGCATGCAGCCGGCGCCGAGCGCGATCAGGATGAGGAGCCGAACGTCCGGCAAGCGCCCCTTCATCCCGTCCGCCAGCGCCACGCCCTGCCAGCCCGGCAGCAGGAGGAGCCACATCCCCGCCGGCCGGTCGAAGCGGCCGAGCTTCAGCCAGGGGCGCAGAGCCGCGGGGGCGAGGCGGTCGACCCAGTTCTCCCGCTCGGCGTCCGGCAGCGGCGCGGTCTGGGCGGCAGGGGGCGGCATGGGCGGCGTGCGGCGTCCTGGCCCGGCGTACGCTTGGTCGCAAACCGGGCCGCTGCGGCCCATATAGGGCTCGCCGAACGTCGCGTCGCCGGAGCGCCCATGCAGACCCGCAACCCCTTCCTGGACGAGGCCGCCCGCGTGATGGAGCAGGCCTTCGGCCTGGCCCAGGCGGCCGGCGAGGAGGTGCGTTCGACCGTCCGCGCCCAGGGCGACCGCGTGGCCGCGGAGCTCGACCTGGTGCGTCGCGACGAGCTGGACGCGCTCCGCGCGGTGCTCGGCGCCGAGATCGCCGAGCTCCGCGCCGAGATCGCCCTCCTGCGCGCCGCGGGGTCGGCGGCCGCCGGACCCAGTTCTCCTCCCGCGTGACGCGGATTGAGCCGGGCGGCGCGAGTCGGCTAGTCTCTCCTCCAGTACCCTGCGTCGCAGGCCGGTCCGGCGCCTCCCGCGCCGGGCGGCCGCTTTAGGATGACCCCATGGACACGCCTCACAACGAAGACGTCGAGGTGGGCGTCGACCCGCTGGACGTGGTCGAGCGGGTGCTGGACGCGGAGAACCTGGAGTTCGACCGGACGGAGGACGGCGACCTCGCCTTCGCGCTCACCGGCGACTGGAAGGACTACGAGCTGTGGTTCGCCTGGCGTCCGGAGGCGGACTGCCTGCAGCTCTGCCTGTCGATCGACATGAGCGCCTCCAAGGCGCAGCGCCCCCACATGTACGAGCTGCTTTCGCTGATCAACCAGCGGGTCTGGATGGGCCATTTCGAGTGCTGGGCGGAGGATGGCGAGGTGGTGTTCCGCCACTCCATGTCCATGCCCTGCGGCGAGCGGCCGACGCTGGGGCAGGCCGCTTCCATGATCGACGCGGCGGTGGAGGCGGCCGACCGCTTCTACCCGGCCTTCGATTTCCTCATCCGCGGCGCCAAGAGCCCCGACGACGCCATGGCGGCCTGCATGTTCGAGACGCACGGGCAGGCCTGAGCCTACGGAACTGGCGCGGCGGCCCTACGGAGCCTATGTCTGGCCTATGGGCGTGTTCAGCGACATACTGATCGCCGTGGCTATGCTGG
>CAXUCS010000064.1:4284-10262 GCA_964249365.1 uncultured Caulobacteraceae bacterium
CTGGAGTGCGGCGTGATGGTCTACGACCTGCTCCCCGACGGCGCGCCCGGCCGGTTCGCCGACGAGGTCACGCGCGACAAGCCGACGCTGGAGCCCGCCCGGGCCACCGCCTGGCGCCTGGACGCCGGAGCGGGCCTGCCCGCCCGCTACTGGGCCTTGTCCCGCGCGCCGGGGCTGGACGGCGTGCTCCTGAAGTATGGCGGCGACGGGGTCGACGCCCCGCGCGTGCTGGTCGACAGACACTCCGTCCTGATCCACTGAGGCCGCGCTATGGCGCCGGGAGGGTGGCCGGCTTAAATGGCCTCTCATGGGCGTGTTCATCGACATCCTGATCGCGTTCGCCATGCTGGCGGTGGTGATCAGCCTGGGGCTCGGCATCTACGCCTTCCTGAAGGGGGGCGAAGCCGGACGGGTGAACTCCAACCGCTTCATGCGCTACCGCGTGATGAGCCAGGCGGTGGCGATCGTGCTGATCACCATCGGCTTCATCTACAAGGCAGGCCACCACTAGAAGCCATGGTGGTCCTGAACAAGATCTACACCCGCACCGGCGACGCCGGCGACACGGGGCTGGCCACCGGCGAACGGGTGATGAAGTTCGACGCCCGGGTGAGCGCCTATGGCGAGGTCGACGAGACCAACGCCGCGATCGGCCTCGTGCGGCTGCAGACCCGGGGCGACCCGGTGCTCGATCCCCTGCTGGAGCGGGTGCAGAACGAGCTGTTCGACCTCGGCGCCGACCTCGCCACGCCCGAGCGCGACGGCCGCCCGCTCGGCTGGGAGCCGCTCAGGGTCACCCCGGCCCAGGTCGAGCGGCTGGAGGCCGACATCGACGGCCTGAACGAGGATATCGCGCCGCTCACCTCCTTCGTGCTGCCCGCCGGGTCGCCGGCTGCGGCTGCGCTGCACCTGGCGCGCACCGTCTGCCGCCGTGCGGAGCGGGCCGCCGTCCGGCTGGCTGACGACCCTGCCGAGCAGGTGAGCGCCGAAGCGCTGAAGTACCTGAACCGGCTGTCCGACCTCCTGTTCGTCATGGCGCGCCACGCCAACGACAAGGGCGCGGCGGACGTGCTCTGGAGGCCCGGCGCGACGCGCTGAGCCTTAACGCAGGCCGGATGCTCCGCCGGAAGCCTCCTGCGCCGCGCTCTCGGGCAGGGTGGGATAGCGCGCCGCCTTGGCCCCTGGCGGGCGGTGGGTGATGTCGGGCAGGTAGACGACGTGGCCGCAGGTGCGGGTCCTGCCGTCCCACCAGTTGCCGGCTGTCTCGCACTTCTGCCCGGGATCGATGACGCTCGCCTGGTAGACGAACACGCCCACCACCGCGATCGCCACCACCGCGAAGAAGACAAGTTCGATGCGCCCGAGGAAGAGGCGGCCAAGAGAAGGAGCCATGGCCGTCTAATGGGGACGCCGGGCGGCGGCGGCAAGCGGTGCTGCGGCTCGGCTTGACACGCGCGTCGCCGCGGCGTTTCAACCGCGCCTCAAACAAAGCACGGTCGCGCCGGGCCCTGCGCCCCAGGCCGCGGGCGAGCCGGGAGCCGCCGATGAAGGTCCTCGTCCCCGTCAAGCGGGTGATCGACTACAACGTGAAGGCGCGGGTGAAGCCGGACGGCTCGGGCGTCGACCTCGCCAACGTCAAGATGAGCATGAACCCCTTCGACGAGATCGCCGTCGAGGAAGCGGTGCGGCTGAAAGAGAAGGGGATCGCCACCGAGATCGTGGCCGTCTCGATCGGGCCGCAGCAGGCGCAGGAGACGATCCGCACCGCGTTGGCCATGGGCGCGGACCGTGGCGTGCTCCTCACAACCGACCAGCCGGTCGAGCCGCTGGCCGTCGCCAAGCTCCTGAAGGCCGTGGTGGAGGCGGAAGGGCCCGAGCTCGTCCTCCTCGGCAAGCAGGCCATCGACGACGACAACAACGCCACCGGGCAGATGCTGGCGGCGCTGCTCGGCTGGCCGCAGGCGACCTTCGCCTCCAGGCTGGAGATCGCCGACGGGGTGGCGACCGTCACCCGCGAGGTGGACGGCGGCCTGCAGACGCTCTCGGCCGACCTGCCGGTGGTGGTGACGGTGGACCTGCGGCTGAACGAGCCGCGCTACGCCAGCCTGCCTAACATCATGAAGGCCAAGAAGAAGCCGATCGACGCCAAGCCGGCGGCCGACTACGGCGTGGACCTCAGCCCCCGGCTCAAGGTCGAGCGCGTGGCGGAGCCGGCCAAGCGCGGAGGCGGGATCAAGGTGGAGTCGGCGGCCGACCTCGTCGGCAAGCTGAAGAACGAAGCGGGAGTGCTCTGACCATGGCCGTCCTCGTCATCGCCGACCACGACGGCGCCCACCTTCGCGACACCACCCACAAGACCCTGACCGCCGCGCAGGCGATCGGCGGCGACGTCGACCTGCTGGTGCTGGGCCAGGGGGTGGATGCGGTGGCGCAGGAGGCGGCCAAGCTTCCGGGCGTGCGCAAGGTGCTGAAGGCGGAAGGCGAGGCGCTCGCCCACGACGTGGCGGAGGCCGCCGCCGCCGTGGTGGTCCCGCTGGCCTCGGGCTACGACGCCATCCTCACGCCCGCGACCACCGTCGGCAAGAACGCCTCGCCCCGCATCGCCGCGCTCCTGGACGTCATGCAGGTCTCCGACGTGGTGGAGGTGAAGGGGCCCAAGACCTTCGTGCGCCCGATCTACGCCGGCAATGCGCTGGAGACGGTCACCTCCGGCGACGCCACCGTGGTGGCGACCGTGCGGGCCACCGCCTTCAAGGCGGCCGAGGCGACCGGCGGCTCCGCCACGATCGAGAGCGTGGAGGTCAGCCCCGCCGACAAGAGCGCCCGCTTCGTCTCCGACGAGGTGACCAAGTCCGCCCGCCCCGAGCTCGGGGCCGCCAAGATCATCGTCTCCGGCGGCCGCGCCATGGGCTCGGCGGAGGAGTTCCATCGGGTCATCGAGCCGCTCGCCGACAAGCTGGGGGCGGCGGTGGGCGCATCACGTGCGGCGGTGGACGCGGGCTACGCCCCCAACGACTACCAGGTCGGCCAGACCGGCAAGGTGGTGGCGCCCTCCCTCTACGTCGCGGTGGGGATCTCCGGCGCCATCCAGCATCTGGCGGGCATGAAGGACAGCAAGGTCATCGTGGCGATCAACAAGGACGCGGACGCCCCCATCTTCCAGATCGCCGACTACGGCCTGGTCGCCGACTACAAGACCGCCGTCCCCGCCATCCTGGAAGAACTCGACAAGGCTTGACGCTCGGCTGGTCAGCCGGCTCCGAGGTTGGGGATGGCGTCCAGCGCCGGGCCAAGGTCCTTCTCGGCGATCTTCAGATCGTGGGCCTGCTGAAGGTCGAGCCAAATCCGGCCGCCATCTCCGCAGAGCTTCCCAAGGCGCAAAGCCATAGAGGCCGTCACGCCCTGTTTCTCATCCAGAAGGTCATAGAGGGTCTGGCGCGAGACTCCCAGCAGACGCGCGATCTCCGCCTTCGGCCTGCCAAGCGCCGGGAGCACGTCCTCTCGCAGGATTTCGCCGGGGTGTACGGGCCGGAGCCTGGCCGTCAGGCTGTTCATGGCCATCAGTGGTAGTCCTCCAGGTCGAGTTCGACGGCGTCCTCGCCATCCCACCCGAATGTGATGCGCCAGTTGCCGGTGATCGCGACGGAGAACCAGCCTCTCTGATCTCCGGCTAAGGAGTGGAAGCGAAGCCCCGGTGCGTTCATCTCCTCGGCTGAGCGCGCGGCGTCCAGACGGGTCAGGACGCGCGTCACGCGATCGAGGTTCTGCACGCTGAGCTTGGAAGCGTCGCCGGTCATCGCAAATCGCTGCAGGCCCTTATCTCTGAAGGAGCGGATCACGAGGGCCGGATAGGCGCGTTCAAGAGTTCTGTAAAGTTCTCCCTTACAGGCTCACCTCGGCTTGGCGCGTTGGCGACCGCTTCGCATGGGCAAGGAAGACGCCTATCTTCCGCTTCAGCCTCGGAGATGCCGCCATGGACGCCTTCACCGCCGCCGACTACGACGCCGCCCGCCTGAAGCGCGCCGGGCGCGGGCGGGTCTACGACAGCATCGTCGACACGGTCGGCGACACGCCCCTGGTCCGCCTGCCGCGCCTTTCCGCCGAGGAGAAGCCCAAGGGCGAGGTCCTGGCCAAGCTGGAGTTCTTCAACCCGCTCGCCAGCGTGAAGGACCGCATCGGCGCGGCCATGATCGAGCAGCTGGAGGCGGAGGGTCGGCTGCAGCCCGGCGCCACGCTGGTGGAGCCCACCAGCGGCAACACCGGCATCGCGCTCGCCTTCGTGGCCGCCGCCAAGGGCTACAGGCTGATCCTGACCATGCCGGAATCGAGTTCGGTCGAGCGACGCAAGATGCTGGCGCTGCTGGGCGCGCAGCTGGAGCTGACCCCTGCGGAGAAGGGCATGCGCGGCGCCGTCGCCCGGGCCCGCGAGCTCCTCGCCGAGATTCCCGGCGCGATCATGCCCCAGCAGTTCGAGAACGCCGCCAACCCGCTGGTCCACCGCGTCTCCACCGCCGAGGAGATCTGGAACGACACGGAAGGACGGGTGGATGCGGTCGTCGCGGGGGTGGGGACGGGCGGCACCCTGACCGGCGTCGGCGAAGTCCTGAAGGCAAGGAAGCCGTCTGTCAGGATGGTGGCGGTGGAGCCGGAAACCTCGCCGGTGCTGTCCGGCGGCGAGCCCGGGCCGCACAAGATCCAGGGGATCGGCGCGGGCTTCGTCCCGGCGATCCTGGACCGGCAGGTGATCGACGAGATCATCACGGTCGCCAGCGACGACAGCTTCGAATGGGCGCGGCGCGCGGCCCGGGTGGAAGGCCTGCCGGTGGGCATCTCGTCCGGGGCCGCGCTGCAGGCCGCCTTCACCGTGGCGGCGCGCGACGAGTTTCTCGGCCGCACGGTGGTGGTGATCATACCGAGCTTCGCCGAACGCTACCTCTCCACCGCCCTGTTCGAGGGGCTGTGAGGCCGGTGGCATGACAGGGAATGTCCACCGACGTCTTCACGCCCGAGCAGCGCTCCGCGGTGATGCGGGCGGTGCCGGGCGAGGACAGCTCCGCGGAGCTGGCGGTGCGCCGGTTGCTGACGGGCATGGGCCTGCGCTACCGCCTGCACCGGCGCGACCTGCCGGGCTCTCCGGACGTAGCCTTTCCCGGTCGCCGCCTCGCGCTCTTCGTGCACGGCTGCTTCTGGCACGGGCACGACTGCCGCCGTGGCGCGCGCCTGCCGAAGTCGAACAGCGACTACTGGCTGGCCAAGATCGCGCGCAACCGCGCTCGTGACGACGCCGCCACCACAGCCCTCGCCACGCGAGGCTGGCGGGCGGAGGTGGTGTGGGAGTGCGAGCTGAAGGACGAGGCGGCCCTGACCGCGCGCCTGGCGGCCATCCTGGGCGTGGTTAACTCCCGTTAAGGCTCCTCGCCTTAGTTTGGTCCACAGCGCGCGCTTTGCGCACCTACCGCCCGTCGCCGAGCCGCCATGCCCGAAGCCGCCAACACGCTGACCGCCGCCAGCTTCACGCCCTTCGCCATGTTCATGAACGCCGACTGGGTGGTCAAGGGCGTGCTGGTCGGCCTGATCGTCGCCTCGCTCTGGAGCTGGGCGGTGATCCTCGACAAGCTGGTGCGGCTCGGCCGCGCCAACCGCGCCGCCGAAGGCTTCGAGGCGCAGGTCAACTCCGGCCGCCCGCTGGAAGACATCGCCGCGGAGGTCGGCGACGATCCCGCCGAACCCCTGCCCAAGATGCTGCAGGCGGCGCTGAGGGAATGGCGCGCGACCCGGTCCCTGCGGGGCGGCCTGACCGACGCCCAGACCGCGCTCGCCATCGGTCGCATCGACAAGGCGCTGGACAGCGTCATCGCGCGGGAAGGCCGCAAGGTGGAGGAGGGCCTGGGCGTGCTGGCGATCGTCGCCACCGCCTCACCCTTCATCGGGCTGTTCGGCACGGTGTGGGGCATCATGACGGCCTTCCAGGCCATAGC
>CAXUCS010000065.1:0-10228 GCA_964249365.1 uncultured Caulobacteraceae bacterium
GCTGCTGGCGCGGCTCGCCGGCGTGCCGGTCGCCTTCGACTTCCGGAGCGCCGACGTGGCGGCCGGCGGGGAGGGCGCGCCCCTCGCGCCCATCTACCACTTGGCCCGCGCGGAGGCCTCGGGCCTGCGCCCCCCCGCGGCCGTGCTGAACGTCGGGGGCGTGGCCAACGTCACCCTGTTCGCCAGGCAGGCCGACCCGCTCGCCTTCGACACGGGGCCGGGCAACGGCATGATCGACCTCCTGGTGCAGGCGAGAAGGCTCGGCCGCTACGACGTGGACGGCGCCCTGGCGGCGGACGGGCGGGTCGACGGGGCGGTGCTGGGCGCCTATCTGGCCCGCCCCTACTTCACCGCGGCGCCGCCAAAGTCGCTCGACCGCTACGACTTCGGCCTGGAGCCTGTGGCGGCGCTCAGCGTGCAGGACGCCTGCGCCACTCTCCTCGCCTTCACGGTGGAGGCGATCGTGGCGGGCCTGACTTTCGCGGCCGAGCCGCCCGAGGTGCTGGTGGTGTCTGGCGGGGGGCGGTCGAACCCGGAGCTGATGCGTCGCCTCGCAGCCCGAGCGCCCTGCCGGGTGGTGAGCGCGGAGGCGGCGGGCTGGCGCGGCGACGCCCTGGAAGCGGAGGCCTTCGCCTACCTCGCCGCCCGCACCCTCCGCGGCCTGCCGATCTCCTTCCCCACCACGACCGGCGCGCCGCGCCCCCTGGTGGGCGGCCGGATCGCCCGGCCCTAGAGATGTTCGATACGACGCCTCACAGCATGAACAAGGCCTCGCTGCTGCGGGTGTTCTGAAGACGCCAACGCCACGCTACCGCGGCGGCATTCGGATGGCGCCGTCTAGGCGAACGGATTGAGCGTTGAAGTAGCTGTTGCGGATCAGTTCCAGCGCAAGCGATCCGAACTCTTCCGGCTTGCCTAAACGCTTTGGGAAGGGAACCGAGTCCTTCAGTCCCTCCAGCACCTTGGGCGGCACAGCGAGCATCGGGGGCGTTGAGAAGATGCCCGGCATGATGGCGTTGACCCTGATGCCGAAGCCCATCAGGTCGCGCGCCATGGGCAGGACCAGCCCGTTCACCCCGGCCTTGGCCGAGCCGTAGCCGACCTGGCCGACCTGGGCGTCCTGGGCGGCGGCGGAGGCGGTGAGAACAACGACCCCGCGCTCGTCGTCCTCCAGCGGATCGAGCGCCGCCATGCCGAGCGCCGAGAGCGAGGCCACCCTGTAGCTGGCGACCAGGATGCCCTGCGCGGAGTAGGCGAAGTCTTCGCTCGAGTAGCGCTTCAGCTCGCCGCTTTCGCGGTCGCGGAGGACCGTCCGGCCGCCGCGCGAGGTCTGGGCGCAGTGGACCAGCACGCGTTCCTGGCCGTGGGCCGCGCGGGCGCGCTCATAGCCGGCCACGACGCTCGCCTCGTCCGTCACGTCGACGCGGCAGAAGACGCCGCCGAGCGCCGTGGCCAGCTCTTCGCCCTTGTCGGCGTTGAGGTCGAAGATCGCGACCTTCATGCCCGCGCGGGCGAGCGCTTCCGCCGTCGCCCGTCCGAGCCCTGAGGCGCCTCCGGTCACCACCGCGGCCATGTCGCTGGTTATCTTCATCCCTCAGTCCCCTTCGTGCGCGCCTGGCGCTTACGTCTGCAACTCGACCGGAGCTCCTCCGGCGAGTCTCAAAACAGGTCGCCGCCGGCCGCCAGCGCGGTCGTGCCGTGCTCGCGGAAGGTCTTGATCACGCCCTTGCCGGTCGTCCACTTGTGGACCTCGTCCGGGCCGTCGACGATGCGCTGCATGCGGACCTGGGTGTACCAGCGGGCCAGGGGGGTATCGAGGCTGTAGCCGAGGGCGCCATGGAGCTGCAGCGCGGTGTCGACCACCTTGTGCACCATGTTGGCGAGGAAGACCTTGGCGATGCCGTTCTCGCGGCGGATGTCCATGCCCCGCTCCGCCTTGTAGGCGATGTGCATCACCATCAGCCGGGCGATGTAGAGCTGGGAAGCGCAGTCGGCGAGCATGAACTCCACCGCCTGACGCTCCGAGAGCTTCTTGCCGAAGGTGGAGCGGTCGGCGACCTGGGCGGTCGCCAGGTCGAGGGCGCGCTGGGCGATGCCGATGTTGTGCATGCCGTGGCGCAGCCGCCCGTAGGCCAGGCGGAACTGGCCCATCTCGAAGCCCGCGCCCTCGCCGCCCAGGATGTCCTCCGGCGATACTTCCAGGTCCTTGATCCCCACCTCCGCGTGACCGACGTAGGTCATCTGCGACAGCGCGGTTTGGACCTCCATGGTCGGAATGTTTCGAGTGATGATGAAGCCGGGGTTCGGCAGGTCGACCAGGAAGGTGGAGAACTGCCTGTGGCGCGGGGCGTCCGGATCGGTCTTGGCCATGATCATGGCGACGCCGGCGCCGGCGGCGCCGCTGATGTACCACTTCTCGCCGTTCAGGAGATACCTGCCGTTGGGCTGCTTCTCGGCGCGGGTCTGCATGCCGGTGGCGTCGGCCCCGGCCGCCCGCTCCGTCATGGCGAAGCAGATGCGCTTCTCGCCCCTTAACAGCGGCTGAAGGAAGTGCGTCTTCTGCGCCTCCGTTCCCTTGTTCAGGATGGTCAGGATGGAGGCGTCGTCCGGTCCCTGGGAGTTGGTGGAAAGAGCCCCCAAGGTGCTGTACGACAACTCCATCTGGACGAGCGCATTGGCCAGCGGCCCAAGGCCCATGCCGCCGTGCTCCTTCGGGATGAAGGGCGCCCAGAGCCCTCTGTCCTTCGCCTTCGACCTCAGGTCCTGCAGCACGTCGTCGAAGGGTGCGCCTTCGAGGAGGCGCTGCTCTGCGGGAAAGCACTCCTCCCGCACCCAGTCGCGCATCTGCGCGCGGACCGCCTGCGCGTCGGCCGGAATCTCGAAATCGACAGCCATCCCTACCTCGATACAATGACGCAAGCCGTTCAGCTCAGCGCCCCGCCTGATCTTGACGCCTGAGACCCGGCCTTTGATCGCCAGGCAAGCGAACGAAAGCCCAGTCGCGGTCTGCTTTCCATCTTTAGCAGGCCTGCCCAGTAACACTCAGCTCACAATCGCGGACCCACGCCTGACAAGTCCGGTGAGCGCCGCCGGTTGTCTCGCCCTTTGCTCTACGCAATTCATCCGATCCACGCCACCGTCTGCGGTCGCAAGATCGTAATAGGCTGACGCCATACAAATTCGATCTGGTTTGGCCGTTAGCCTTGCCGCCTTCCGGACGCCGGATTAGGCCGATATGAATGTTGCGGCACGTCTAACGGACTCCCGTACAGGCCCAGGGCGCGGCCGTCCGCATCCTCTCAGAGAGCCTGCAGTAGGAGCATCGGTAGGAAGGGACGATCTGAGTGGCGACGATCTGGCAGTCGAACCAGGAATACCGCTCGGAAGACGTAAATCTGCGGGCCGCGCGCGCCGCATCCGGCTTCGCCACCCACGGCGTCAGCGCAGGCGACGCAGTGGCCATCATGCTGCGCAACGACATCTCCTTCTTCGAGGTCTCAGCGGCGGCGGGCCTGCTTGGCGCCTATGTCGTCGCCGTCAACTGGCACTATACGGCCGACGAGGCGCGCTACATCCTGCACGACTGCCGCGCCAAGATGCTGGTCGTCCATGCCGACCTCCTGGCGGGGATCAGGGACGCGATCCCGTCCGAGATGGAGGTGCTGGTCGTGCCGACGCCGCCCGACCTCTGCGCCGACTACCAGGTCGCGCCACAGGCCGCGACGGTCCCGGAGGGAGCGACCTCCTGGCCTGAGTGGCTGGCCGGCTTCGTGCCCATGGACGGGCCGCCCAAGCCCCGGCTGACCGCGGTCATCTACACCTCGGGCACGACGGGCAAGCCCAAGGGAGTCAAGCGCGCGCCGCCGAACCCGGACCAGGTGCAGGCCGCAGGCCGGATGCTGGCCAAGTCCTTCGGCTATCTGGAGCATCTGAACGCTCCGGAGAGGATCACCACCGCGGTCGTCGGTCCGATCTACCATGCGGCGCCGAACTCCCATGCGACCTTCTCCTTCCGCATCGGCGCCAACATCGTCGTGCTGCCGAAGTTCTACCCCGAGATGCTGCTGAACCTCATCGAGAGCCGCCGGATCACCCACCTGAACCTGGCTCCCATCATGTTCAACCGCCTCCTCAAGCTGCCCGAGGAGGTCCGCCGGAGGTACGACCTTTCGTCCCTGCAGTTCGTGGTCCATGCGGCGGCGCCGATCTCGCCCACGGTCAAGCACGCGATGATCGAGTGGTGGGGCCCGGTGATCCACGAGTACTATGGCTCCACCGAAATGGGCAACGTCACCTTCTGCGACTCTCAGGAGTGGCTGGCCCACCCCGGCACGGTCGGCCGCGCCATGCCTGATGTCGAGCTCCGCATCGTGGCGCCGGATGGCTCCCCCCTGCCGACCGGCAGTGTCGGGGAAATCCTGGCGCGGGTGTCCGGAACGAGCGACGTCGCCTACCACAATCTGGAAGCCTCGCCCTACAGCAGCGGCTCGCCCGGCTTCGTGGCGCCGGGCGATGTGGGATATCTGGAGGAGGACGGCTTCCTGTTCCTCTGCGACCGGGCGTCGGACATGATCATCTCGGGCGGGGTCAACATCTATCCCGCCGAGATCGAGGCGGAGCTCTCCCGGATACCGGAGATCGCCGACAGCGCGGTCTTCGGCATCCCCGACGAGGAGTTCGGGGAGTCGGTCGCCGCCGCCATCCAGCTCCAGCCCGGCGTGGAGGTCAGCGAGGATCAGATCCGGACGCGGTTGCGCTCCCACCTCGCCGGCTTCAAGGTCCCGCGCAAGATCTGGTTCGAGGCGTCGCTGCCCCGCGAGGACTCGGGCAAGATCTTCAAGCGCAAGCTGCGGGACCCCTTCTGGGCGGACGTCCAGCGCAAGATCTGAGGTCGGCGTTCCACTTACCGTCAGGCCGGGCGGCTCTCACAGGAAGCGTTATGGGCGAAGCCTTGATCATCGACGCCGTGCGCACGCCGCGGGGGATCGGCAAGGCCGGCAAGGGCGCGCTGGCGGGGCTGCATCCGCACAGCCTCGCCGCGTCGGTCCTCGCCGCCCTGCAGGCGCGCAACGACCTGGCGACGGAGGACGTGGACGACGTCATCTGGTCCACCTCCACCCAGCGCGGCAAGCAGGGCGGCGACCTCGGCCGGATGGCGGCGTTGGAGGCCGGTTACGCGGTCTCCGCCAGCGGGGTGACGCTGGACCGGTTCTGCGGCGGCGGCATCACCACCACCAGCCTTGCGGCCGCGCAGATCATGTCGGGCATGGAGCAGCTGGTCGTGGCCGGAGGCAGCGAGATGATGTCGCTGACCGCCGCCATGACCCAGGAGGACATCGCCGCGGGCCGGCGGCCGCTCGGCATGAGCGCCGGCAACCTGCGGCTGCAGGCCCGCCACCCCCAGTCCCACCAGGGCGTCTGCGCCGACGCCATCGCCTCCATGGAGGGCTTCACGCGGGCGGAGCTGGACGCGCTCGCCCTGGAGAGCCAGCGCCGGGCCGCCGCCGCGATCGCCGACGGGCGGTTCGCCGGGAGCCTCGCGCCGGTCACCGACGAAGGCGGCGCGGTTCTGCTCGACCACGACGAGTTCCCGCGTCCCCAGACCACCGCCGAAGGGCTCGCGGCGCTGAAGCCGTCCTTCGCCGCCCTCGCCGATGTGGCGGTGGACGACGCGGGCTCGACCTATCGCGGCCTGATAGCGCAGAGGTATCCGGACCTCGACCTGCAGTTCTTCCACCACGCCGGGAACTCCTCGGGGGTGGTGGACGGCGCCGCCGCCATCCTCCTCGCCTCACCGGACTACGCCAAGGCGCATGGCCTGACGCCCCGGGCCAGGATCGTCGCCACCGCCAACCTCGGCGGTGATCCAACCCTGATGCTGAACGCGCCCGTGCCCGCCGCCCGCAAGGTGCTGCAGAAGGCCGGGCTGACACCGGAGGACATCGACCTCTGGGAGATCAACGAGGCCTTCGCCGTGGTCGCGGAGAAGTTCATGCGCGACCTCGCGCTGGACCGCGGCAAGGTGAACGTCAACGGGGGCGCCATCGCGCTCGGCCATCCCATCGGCGCCACCGGCGCCATGCTGATCGGAACCGTGCTGGACGAACTGGAGCGCCGCGACCTCAAGCGCGGCCTCGTCACCATGTGCGCCGCCGGCGGCATGGCTCCAGCCATCATCATCGAGCGCGTCTGAACCGCGCTACCGGAACTCCGCCATGCAGACCCTCGCCGCCGTCGCCCATGCGCCCCACCAGGACTTCACCCTGGAGGCGGTCGAACTGGATGCGCCGCGCGCCGACGAGATCCTGGTGCGCATCCACGGCGTCGGCCTCTGCCACACCGACCTGGCGGTGCGCGACCAGCACCTGCCCCTGCCCCTGCCGGCCGTGCTCGGCCACGAGGGCGCGGGCGTGGTGGAGGCGGTGGGCGCCGCGGTGACCAAGGTCAAGCCGGGCGACCGGGTGGCGCTGACCTTCCGCTCGTGCGGCGCGTGCGAGCCGTGCCTGCGGGACGAGCCGGCCTATTGCGTGCAGCTGAACGCCCTGAACTTCGGATGTTGTCGTACCGACGGCTCGGCCACCGTGCATCGCGACGGCCAGCCGCTGACCGCCAGCTTCTTCGGCCAGTCCTCCTTCGCCGAACGGGCGCTGGCCTATGAGCGCAACGTCGTGAAGGTGCCGGACGGCGTGCCCCTGGCCCTGATGGGGCCGCTCGGCTGCGGCGTGCAGACCGGGGCGGGCGCGATCATGCGCTCGCTCGCCTGCCGCGCCGGCTCGTCGGTCCTGCTGGTGGGCGGCGGCTCCGTAGGCCTCAGCGGCGTGCTGGGCGCCGTCGTCCAGGGCTGCCGGACCATCATCGTCAGCGAACCGGAGGCGCGCCGCCGCGCGCTCGCTGGAGCTCGGCGCCACCCACGTCATCGACCCGGCGACGGAAGACCTGGCCGCCGCCGTGCGCGCGATCCTGCCGGACGGCGTGGACTATGTGCTCGACACTACGGCGCGGCCCGACATCGTGCTGGCGGCGATCGGCAGCCTCGCGGTCCACGGCGCGATCGGCCTGGCCGGCGTCCCGAGCGATCCGGCCGCCACGCTCACCCTGCCGATGTTCGTGGAGGCCAAGATCACCATCAAGTGGATCATCGAGGGCGACAGCGACCCCAACGTCTTCATCCCCCAGCTGATCGAACTCTACAGCGCCGGCCGCTTTCCCTTCGACAAGCTGATCCGGACCTATCCCTTTCGTGACATCAACCAGGCGGTCCGCGACCAGCACGACGGCGTCACGCTCAAGGCGGTGCTGCTGACCGATGCGGCTGAGCCCTGACGATCAATCCGCCGACTGGCGGATGAGAAGAGAGTGGCAACCTGCCGTCTCGCCCAGTGCTGGCCGCTTGGGCCTGAGACCGTGTTCTTTGACGCGGCTGGTCACCCCTCCCTCCGGCCGAAGACGCAAGGAGGGGCCGGTGGCCCGCTGGCGAGGCCGTCCCGCTTAAGGGCCGGTCGGTAAACGGAGCGCTCTGAGCCGACGCGGGCCGGCGACGGAGCGTCAGCTCATGGTGAAGGAGACGGGAACCGACTTCACCCCGCCCACGAGCACCGAGCTGGTGCGCTTGGGCGCGCCGGCGAGCTCGACGCTCTCCACCCGGTCGAAGAACTCCTCGAAGAAGAGGCGCATCTCCATGCGGGCGAGGTGCTGGCCAAGGCAGACGTGGGCGCCGAAGCCGAAGGAGATCTGCGGGTTGGGCTTGCGCCCGACATCGAAGCGGGCGGGATCGGCGAAGAGCGCCTCGTCGCGGTTGCCCGACAGGTAGGACAGCATCAGCCAGTCGCCTGCCCGGATGTGCTGGTCGCGGAGCACATAGTCCTGCACGGCGGTCCGCATGAAGTGGTTGATGGGCGTGGTCCAGCGGATCGCCTCCTCCACCAGGGCGGGGATCAGGCTTCGATCGGCCTTGACCCTGGCGAACTGGGCCGGATCGGCGGCGAGCTGCCATACGCCGCCCGCGGTGGACGAGGAGGTGGTGTCGTGCCCCGCCGTCAGGATGGTGATGTAGTAGCTGGTCGCATCCCAGTTGCTGATCAGCTGGCCGTGCACCTTGGCGTTGGCGATGGTGGAGGCGACGTCGCCCGTGGGGTTTCGCCGCCGGCTTTCGGTCAGCTCGTCGAAGTAGGCGTAGTAGGGTTCCAGCGCATTGTGCGCGAGCGTGTCGGCCTTGGAGTCGTCCATGACCACGGCGCCGGTCGTGAGATCGGGGTCCTGCGGGTTGAGGTAGTCCTTCGCCAGCTGCAGGAAGAGGTCCTCGTCGCTGCGCGGCGCCCCGAAGATCGACAGGAGCACGCGCATGGGAAAGCGCATGGCCACGTCGGTGGCGAAGTCGCAGCGCCCGCCCGTCGCCGCCATCTCGTCGATCGACTCGCGCGCCAGCTGGCGGATGTCCTGCTCCAGGCCCCGGATGCCCTTGGGCGCGAAGTCGCCGAACGTCATCTGGCGGAACGGCGTGTGGTCGGGCGCGTCCATCCCGACCACCGAATTGACGAAGCCCGCGCCGCCCGACGCCCTGGCCGCCTCCAGCAGTTCACGTTCGGCGTGCTGGCTGCTCAGGGACACGCGGTACTGCTTGTTCTGGAAGATGTCGGGCTGGCGGCCGACCTCCTGGATGTCGGCGTGCTTGGTCACCACCCAGAAGGGGTCGTAGCCGTCCACCTGCGCCTGCCCGAGGGGCAGGTTCGCGCGGAGCCAAGCAAAGTCGTCATAGATCTTGCCCGCCGCGCCGTAGGACCGGGCGCTGACGATGTCGCGCCCGATCTCGACGGGGACGACGGGGAGGGTCTCGGCGACGGCGGCTTGGGCGACCATGGTCATGATGTCCTGGATGGGTGGGCGCAGGGAGCGGGCGTCAGCCCACGGGAGCGACCTCGACGGGCGAACCGGGCGCCCGCCTGACGCTGACCACCTGGGAGGCGGTGTATTCGAGAAGGCCGTCCAGGCCGCTCTCCACCCCCATGCCCGACTGCTTGTGGCCGCCGAACGGCATGTCGGGGGTGAGGGCCTGGGATTCATTGACCCAGACGATGCCGGCTTCCAGCCGCTCGGCGACGGCGCGGGCGGCCTCGGTGTCGCGGCCCCAGACCGAGCCGGTCAGGCCGTAGGGGCTGTCGTTGGCCCGCGCCACCGCCTCGTCGACGTCGGTGTAGCGCAGCAGCGGCAGCACCGGGCCGAACGCCTCCTCCACCACCACGCGCGCGTCATCGGGCGGATTGTCGATGATCGTTATGGGCACGAAGAGGCCGGGCCCGTCGTGGACGACGCCCTCGCCGCCCGCAGCGAAGGTCAGGCCGCGCGCCCGGCAGTCCTCGATCAGGGAGAGCACGCGGCGGTACTGCGGTTCGTTCTGGACCGGGCCGAGTTCCACGCCCTCCTGGCTTCCGTCGCCGACCCGCACGGTCGCGGCGAAGGTCACCAGGGCGTCTCGGAAGCGGTCGTAGATGTCGGCGTGGACGTAGAGCCGCTTGGTCGCCAGGCAGATCTGGCCGCTGTTGCGGAACGCCGCCCAGAAGAGGTCCGGAACCACGGTGTCGAGGTCGGCATCCGGCAGCACGATGGCGGCGTCGTTGCCGCCGAGTTCCAGCGTCACCCGCTTCAGGGTGGCCGAGGCGCTCTCCATCACCTTGCGGCCGGTGGCGGTCGAGCCGGTGAAGGAGATCTTGTCGATATCCGGGTGCGCGGTGATCCAGGGACCGAGCTCGTCGCCGCCGGTGATCACGGTGAAGACGTCCGGCGGCACGACGTCGCGCACCAGCTCCGCGATGCGGAGCGCCGTCAGCGGCGTGAACGGCGAGGGCTTCAGCAGCAGCGTATTGCCCGCCAGGAGCGCCGGCGCCACCTTCCAGAGGGCCAGGAAGATCGGGAAGTTCCAGGGCGCGATGGCGCCGACCACGCCCAGAGGAACATGGCGCTGCTCGGTCCGCCGCTCCTCCGTGTCGGCCAGCACGGTCACCGGCAGATCGCGCGCGGCGAAGGCGCTCATCCAGTAGGCCGCGCCCATCACTTCGGAGCTGGCGTCGCGGAGCGGCTTGCCCTGCTCGGCGGTCAGGAGCCGCGCAAGCTCGTCGGCATGTTCCATGACCTTTGCGCCGAACGCGGCGACCACCTTCTGGCGCTCGGCGATCGGGGTGGTCCGCCAGGCCGGATAGGCGGCGCGGGCGGCGGCGACGGCGGCGTCGAGATC
>CAXUCS010000066.1:0-10091 GCA_964249365.1 uncultured Caulobacteraceae bacterium
CAGTGGCGCCCAAGGACCGGGGCGGAGCGCGCCTTCGCAAGGAACTCGAAGGCTTCGGCTGCAGGGTGGAGGAGAGCGCCCGGCGCCATCACCGCATCTGCACCTGCGAGCGCCCGGCCGAGCTTTCCGGGATCGCACGGGCGCTCGATGAGGGCGCCCCGCGGCTGGTCGCGACCCTGTCGCTGTGGTCGCAGCCGGGCGTGTTCAGCTGGGATCGGATCGATCCGGGTAGCGCGCTCCTGTCACAGGCCCTGCCGTCCCTGTCCGGCAGGGGCGCGGACCTGGGGTGCGGGCTCGGCTATCTGGCGCGGACGGTCCTTCGCTCGCCGGCGGTCGAACGTCTCAGCCTGATCGACATCGACCGGCGGGCGGTCGAGGCGGCCCGGCTCAACATCGCCGACCCGCGGGCGGACCTGCACTGGGCCGATGTCGCCGCGGCGGAGGCCGGCCTTGCGGACCGGAGCGCCGCGGACGGCGTCCTGCGCGAGCTCGACTTCATCGTCATGAACCCGCCCTTCCACATGGAGGGCGTGGAGCGCCGCGGGCTCGGCCAGGTCTTCATCCGCCGCACGGCGCGCGCCCTGCGCAAGGGCGGCGCCCTGTGGCTGGTGGCCAACCGGCACCTGCCCTACGAGGCCGAGCTGGCGGGCCTGTTCGCCCGCGTCGAGGTCAGGGCCGAGCGGGACGGCTACAAGGTGCTGGAAGCGCGCCGATGACCAAGGCCGCGCCCGCGCTCAGGCTGGACCGCCTGCTCGCCAACCTCGGCTACGGCTCGCGTCGGGAGGTGCGGGATCTGGTGTCCGCCGGCCTGGTGACGCTGGACGGCGCCGTGCTGGCCGACGCGGACCGACGCCTGCCGGTCGCGCCCGACCTTTCCGCGCGGATGAGGGTGCAGGGCCGGCCGCTCGACCCGCCGCCCGGTGTGGTGCTGGCCATGCACAAGCCGCGGGGCGTCACCTGCTCCCACAAGGAGGCCGGCCCGCTCGTCTACGACCTGCTGCCGCCCCGATGGCGACGTCGGGAGCCGCCGCTGTCGAGCATCGGGCGGCTGGACAAGGACACCTCCGGCCTCCTGCTGTTCACCGACGACGGGGCCCTGCTGCACCGGGTGATCTCGCCGCGGAGCCACCTCGCCAAACGCTACCTCGCCACGCTGGAGCGCCCCTTGAGGGGCGACGAGGGGGATCTGTTCGCCTCGGGAAGCCTGCTCCTGGAGGGCGAGGACCGGCCGCTCCTGCCCGCGAGCTTGGAACCCCTGTCCCTTGTGACCGCGTGGCTGAGCGTGACGGAGGGACGCTATCACCAGGTCCGGCGCATGTTCGCCGCCGCCGGCAACCACGTGATCGCGCTCCACCGCGACCGCGTCGGCGGGCTCGACCTGCCGCCCGACCTCGAACCCGGACACCATCGCCTCCTCGGGGCCGAGGCGGTCGCCAGCCTCTTCCACGCCCCGGCCTGAGCGGCCGGTCGTGGGCAGGACGGACGACGGAGCGGGCGCTTACCGTCGCAGGACGAGCGTGGCCCAGGCGTCGCGATGGTGGCGGTGGAGCAGCCGGAAGCCGCGGGCGAGGTAGGCGGCGCGCACGTAGCGTTCCTGGGTCCGGAGCAGGCCGGAGAGGATGGCGAGGCCGCCGGGCCTGAGCGCCGCCCGGATGTCGGCGGAGAGCGCCACCAGCGGACGCGCCAGGATGTTGGCGAAGACGAGGTCGTAGGGCGCAGAGCTGGCGACCTGGCGGTGCGCGAGGCCGTCCGCCAGCACGAAGCGGGCGCGCACCTGGTTCAGCCGCGCGTTCTCCCGCCCGATCCGGACCGAAACGGGGTCGATGTCGGTTCCGACCGCGACCGCCGAGCGCGTCTTCGCCGCCGCGATGGCCAGCACGCCCGTCCCCGCCCCCACGTCCAGAACCCGGGGAAAGCGTCCGCGCTTCAGGAGGGCGTCGTAGGCGTACAGGCAGCCGACCGTGGTGCCGTGGTGGCCGGTGCCGAAGGCCGCGCCCGCCTCGATCCGCAGGTTCACCGTGTTGGCCGGCCGCCGCCCCCGATCATGCGCGCCGTAGACGAAAAAGCGCCCGGCCCGGACCGGCGGCAGGCCGGAGAGCGCGAGCGCCAGCCAGTCCGCGTCGGCCAGCACCTCGGTGGAGACGCTCAAGCCCCCCTGCCCAGCCAGGCGGTCGCGCAGCCGCTCCGCCTCCTTCGCGCCGGTCGAAAAGGCGTCGATGCGCCAGACGCCCGCCGCCTCGTCCTCCTCCAGGATGGAGTAGGTGGAGCCCTCCAGCAGCGGGTCGGCGTCCAGGGCGGCCGCGGCGGCCTCCGCTTGCGCCCGCGGCCCCCGCGCGATGATCTGGACGGCGTCCTCGCTCATGGCCGGTGGTGATAGCGGCGCCCGCTTGCCGGGGCGATAGCGAAAGCCCCATAAGGAGAGCCACCCCGCGGCGCGAGGCGGCCCGCGGGTCCCGCTGCCCTCTTCGCACGCGGCAGCCGAACGAAGACCCCGACGTCCATGGCCGACGACCACAGCAGCCCGCCGCCCCGCGACTACCGCGACACCGTCTTCCTGCCGGAGACGAGCTTCCCCATGCGGGCTGGGCTGCCGAAGCTGGAGCCTCAAATCCTGGCCGACTGGGAGCGCCAGGACCTGTACGGCCTGATCCGGCGCGCGCGCCAAGCGGCGGGCGCGCCGCTCTTCGTGCTGCACGACGGCCCGCCCTACGCCAACGGCGCGCTGCACATCGGCCACGCGCTGAACAAGCTCCTGAAGGACTTCGTGGTCCGCTCGCAGTTCGCGCTGGGCCGTGACGTCGACTACGTCCCCGGCTGGGACTGCCACGGCCTGCCGATCGAGTGGCGGGTGGAGGAGGAGTTCCGCGCCAAGGGCCGCCGCAAGGACGAGGTCTCAAAGGCCGAGTTCCGCGCCCGCTGCCGCGAATACGCTGACCATTGGATCGGGGTGCAGCGCGAGCAGTTCAAGCGGCTGGGCGTGCTCGGCGATTGGGCCGGCCGCTACGCCACCATGGACTTCCGCGCCGAGGCGACCATCGTTGCGGAATTCCACCAGTTCCTGATGAGCGGCCAGCTCTACCGCGGCTCCAAGCCGGTGATGTGGAGCCCTGTAGAGCGGACCGCGCTGGCCGACGCCGAGGTCGAATACCACGAGCACACCTCCCCCACGATCTGGGTCAAGTTCCCCGTGGTGCGGGAGACGCCGACGCTGGGCGCCGCCCCGCTGGCCGGCGCGTCCGTGGTGATCTGGACCACCACGCCCTGGACCATCCCTGCCAACCGGGCGATCAGCTACGGACCGGACATCGCCTACGGCTGCTACCATATCGACGCATTGAAGGGCGGCCTGGACTACGAGCCCTGGGCCAAGGTTGGCGACCGGCTGATCCTGGCCGACGCCCTGGCGGAACAGGTCTTCGCAAGCGCGGGCGTGGAGGGCTGGACGCTGGAGCGACCAGTCCTGGCGTTCGAGCTTGCCGACCTCGTCTGCGCCCACCCGCTGGCGAAACTCGCGCCGGCCTACGGCTACGACGTGCCCATGCTGGCGGGCGAGCACGTCACCGACGACGCCGGCACCGGCTTCGTCCACACCGCGCCGGGCCACGGGCAGGAGGACTATCAGGTCTGGCTCGCCTCCGGCCGGCGCGAGATCCCCGACACGGTGGACGCCAACGGGGCCTACTACAACGGGGTGGCGCTCTTCGGCGGGCTGCAGGTGATCGAGAGCGAGGGCAAAAAGGCCGGCAAGTTCGGTCCTGCCAACGGCGAGGTGATGAACCGGCTGATCGAGGCGGGGAATCTGCTGGCCCGCTCGCGCGTGACCCACAGCTACCCGCACTCGTGGCGATCCAAGGCCCCGGTGCTCTACCGCAACACGCCCCAGTGGTTCATCCGCATGGATGGGCCCTTGTCTCCCCCTGCGCAGCGGGAGGAGGGGACCCTGCGAAGCATGGTGAGGGGGGCTCCTCCGGCGTCGTCGATGCCGGAAAGCCCCCTCCACCACCCTGCGGGTGGTCCCCCTCGCCCGCTGCGCGGAGGAGGACAGGAGGGCGCAACGCTGCGCGACCGGGCGCTCGCCGCCATCGACGCCACCGCCTTCCACCCCAGGACAGGCCAGACCCGCATCCGCGCCATGGTGGAGAGCCGGCCGGACTGGCTGGTCTCGCGCCAGCGCGCCTGGGGCACCCCGCTCGCCATGTTCGTGGACAGGGCGAGCGGAGAGCCGCTCCAGGACGCCGAGGTGAACGCGCGCATCCAGCAGGCCATCGCGGCCGAGGGCGCCGACGCCTGGTTCACCCGACCTTCCGCCGACTTCCTCGGTCCCGGGCGGGACCCGGAAGACTATGAGAAGGTCGAGGACATCCTGGACGTCTGGTTCGACAGCGGCTCCACCCACGCCTTTACGCTAGAAGGGCGGGGCGACACGCACTGGCCGGCCGACCTCTATCTGGAGGGCTCCGACCAGTCGCGCGGCTGGTTCCAGTCCTCGCTGCTGGAGGCCTGCGGCACCCGCGGCTCCGCGCCCTACCGGGCCGTGATCACCCACGGCATGACGCTCGACGAGCAGGGCGAGAAGATGTCCAAGTCCAAGGGCAACACCGTCGATCCGCTGAAGGTCGTCGCCGACAGCGGGGCGGAGATCGTCCGGCTCTGGACGGCCATGGTGGACTATACCGAGGACCAGCGGATCGGCCCGGCCATCCTGCAGACCGCCACCGACGGCTATCGCAAGTTCAGGAACACGCTCCGCTACCTGCTCGGCGCGCTGCAGGGCTTCGACGAGGGTGAGCGCGTCGCCATCGAGGAGATGCCGCCGCTGGAGAAGTACGTCCTGCACCGGCTGTGGATGCTGGACGGCCAGGTGCGCGCCGCCTACGCCGCCTACCGCTTCAACGACGTGTGGCGGCCGGTGTCGGACTTCGCCGCCCAGGAGCTCTCCGCGCTCTACTTCGACGTCCGCAAGGACGTGCTCTACTGCGACGCGCCCGCCTCCATCCGCCGCCGCGCCAACCGCACGGTGCTGCACGAGGTGTTCCAGCGGCTGACGGTGTGGCTCTCGCCCATCCTGCCCTTCACCTGCGAGGAAGCCTGGACCACGCGCCGCCCCGACGCCGGCTCGAACGCGGAGCGCGTCTTCCCCGAGACGCCGGACCTGTGGCGCAACGAGCTGGAAGCGGCGCGCTGGGCGGCCGTGGACGGGGTGCTCAGGATCGTGAACGGCGCGCTGGAGGTCGAGCGGCGCGAGAAGCGCATCGGTGCGACGCTGGAGGCGGCGCCGACCGTGCATCTTGGCGCCGCAGAGGACGTCGCCGCCTTCGAGGGCCTCGACGCGGCGGAGGTGTTCCGCACCAGCCAGGCCCGCGTGGACCGCTGGCCGCAGGCCCATGGGCTCGACGCGCCCGCCTCCCCGCCCGTCCAGGTCCACGTCGCGCGTGCGGACGGGACCCGATGCCTGCGCTGCGGGCGCATCCTGCCGGAGGTGAGCGCGCCCGAGATGCTCTGCCAACGCTGCGAAGGCGCGGTGGCCGAGATCGAGGCCGCCCGGTGACCGCCCTCACCTCGCCGCGGACCGGCGTCTCCCGCCAGGGCTGGGCCGCCTATGCGCTCGCGGCCGGCGTCGTCCTCCTCGACCAGCTCTCCAAGTCCTGGGTGCTGGACGGACTGCACCTCGCCGAGCGCGGCGTCATGCCGATGCTCCCGCCGCTCCTGCGCTTCAGCCTCGTGTGGAACCGCGGCTTCAGCTTCGGCCTCCTGTCGGGGATCGAGCTCGCACGCTGGGGCCTCCTCGCCTTCTCGCTCGCGGTGGCGTTGGGGCTGGCCGTCTGGGCGCGACGGGTCCGCAGGCCGCTGCCGGCCTTGGGCATCGGCCTGATCATCGGCGGGGCGGTCGGCAATGCGGTGGACCGGGTGCGCTACGGCGCGGTGGTGGACTTCATCGACGTATCGCGCGCGGGCTTCCCCTGGATCTTCAACGTCGCGGACAGCGCCATCACGACCGGGGTGATCCTCCTCCTGCTGGACAGCCTTCTCGCCAAGCCGGAAGCGGCCACCTGAGGCCCTGCGTCGCTGCGCACCTTTGCCGGGCGCGCGCGGCTGGTGTACCCGCCCCGGTAACGGTGAAACGTGGTGGGGCCACGGAGTAGAGGTCATGAACACCTTCCGATACCGGCGCGTCTCGATGCTCCTGCTGGCGGCCGCGAGCCTCGCAGGCTGCAACACCGTCTCCGGCGCCCTTGGGACCAACAAGCTCGCGCCCGACGAATTCCGGGTGGTGACCAAGGCCCCGCTGGTGGTCCCACCCGAATATGCGCTCCGCCCGCCCACGCCCGGCGAACCCCGCCCGCAGGAACTGCAGCCGGAGAGCCAGGCGCGCCAGGCGCTGCTCGGCCAGCGCGAGGACGTGCAGCGCAGCCAGGGCGAGCTTCTGCTCTCCAACCAAGCCGGCGCGGAGAAGGCCGACCCGCTGATCCGCTACGTGGTGGACGACCAGTACGGCGATCTCGCGCACAAGGAAAAGCCCTTCGCCGACCGCGTCATGTTCTGGCGCAAGGGCCAGCCGCAGAACGCCCAGGTCGCCGCCGAGGCCGAGGCCGCCGACACGCCCGCCCCCGTCGACCCGGCGGTCGTTCAGAAGACGGTCGCGGCCCTGACCGGCGACAAGCCCGTCATCATCCAACGCGCCCCCGCCGCCCGCCACATCAAGCTGCCGGGGCTGTAGGCCCTTCCCACCGTGGGGAAGAAGACCGCGAAGCGGTGGAGGGGCCGACGCTTGCAGGCCGGCGGCGGCTGGCCTCCTCAGTCGGCTTCACCGACAGGTTCCCCAGAGGAGGGAGCACCCTCGCCTTCGAGCGCCACGGGGGGGGTCAGCGACATTTGCCTAGAGCGCGCCCGGCTGCACCAGGTCGTAGGGCACGGTGCGCCGATCGTTGAGCGGGACGCGGAGCGCGCGGTCGAGCGGGGGGAAGGCGCGTTGGGGGCAGTCGTCGCGCTCGCATATGCGGCAGCTGACGCCGATGCGTGACGCGGGCCCCTCAAGGTCCAGCCCCGCGGCGTAGACCACCGCGCCGGCGTGCTGGATCTCGCAGCCGAGCCCCAGCGCATAGCGGCGGTTGGGCGTCAGGTAGTCGCCCGAGCGCTTCACCTCGCTCCTCGCCATGCAGAGGTAGCGCACCCCGTCCGGCGTCTCGGCCACCTGGGTCAGGACCTCGCCCGGCCGGCCGAAGGCCTCGTGCACGTTCCAGAGCGGGCAGCCGCCGCCGAAGCGGGCGAACTGCAGCCGCGTCGCGCTGTGGCGCTTGGTGATGTTGCCGGCCATGTCGATGCGCACGAAGTAGAAGGGCACGCCCTTCAGCCCCGGCCGCTGCAGGGAGGAGAGGCGGTGGCAGACCTGCTCGAAGCTTGCGCCGAACCGGGTCTGGAGCTGCTCCACGTCGTGGCGGAGGTCGGCGGCCGCCTCCATGAAGGCGCGGTAGGGAAGCATCAGGGCGCCGGCGGCATAGTTGCCGAGCCCGATGCGGCAGACGTCCCGCGCCGCAGGACTGCGAAAGCGCGCCCGCTCCAGCTCCCCCTCGATCAGGGTGCGGAACTCCAGCATCGCCAGCTGGTGGGCGAGCTGGAAGGTGCGGGTCGAGGTCGGTTGAGCCCCGTCCACGTATAGCCGCCGCGCGCCGGGGTCGTAGCGGCGCAGCGCCTCCTGCCCCGTCGTGCGCACCACCTGCACGGCGTGCAGCGCGAGCAGCGCCTGGGTGAGCGCGGCCTCCGGCCTCTCGCCCTTGCCGATCAGGATGTGGGTCGCCAGCGCCTCGGCCGCGGTATCCAGCGCGTCGATGTAGTTATCCTTGTAGTGGAAGAAGTCGCGCACCTCCTCATAGGGCAGAACGGCGGCCACCATGCCCGTCTCGTCCAGCGCCACCGTCTCGTCCATGGCCTTGAACCGCTCGTCCAGGCGGCGAAAGGCGCGGTGGAGCGCCAGGAACTGGCGCGCCAGCGCCGGGCTGGCGCTCGCCGCCTGCTTGATCTCGGCGGCCGAGGGCGGGTCGCCGTAGGCGGCGGCGTCCACCGTTGCTTCGCGCAGGTCGGCCGCCAGCCGCCCCTCGTCCCCGACGTCGAAGGCGCCCGCGTCGACCTGGAAGGTCTGGGTCAGCGCGATCAGGACGCGCGCGGTGACCGGCCGCTGGTTCGTCTCGATCTGCGACAGGTAGCTGGGAGAGAGGCCGAGCCGGCTGGCGCAGTTCTCCAGCGTCCAGCCGCGCGTCTCGCGCAGGCGCCGCAGCCGGGCGCCCACGAACAGCTTGTCCGCCATCGCAGCTTCACAACCTTCGACTTAGCGATGCGCAGTGTTACGCAAATTGGCAAGTTTTGCGAAGCGTGCGGGGGCGTTTGGGGCTAGGTCGGCGGGAGGCTTGGCCAGGACACGCTCGTGCAGGACATCCTCGAAGAACTCGAGCGGCGGCGGAACGAGGCGCGCCAGGGCGGCGGCGAGCGGCGAGTCGCCGCCCAGCACGCCAAGGGCAAGCTGACGGCGCGCGAGCGGGTCGACCTCCTGCTCGATGAGGGCTCGTTCGAGGAGTTCGACATGTTCGTCGAGCACCGGGCCACCGAGTTCGGCATGGCCGACAACCGCATCGCCGGCGACGGGGTGGTGACCGGCTGGGGCACGGTGAACGGACGCACCGTCTACGTCTTCTCCAAGGACTTCACCGTTTTCGGCGGCTCGCTCTCCGGCGCCCACGCCCAGAAGATCCTCAAGGTGATGGACCAGGCGCAGAAGGTCGGCGCGCCGGTGATCGGCCTCTATGACGCCGGCGGCGCCCGCATCCAGGAAGGCGTGGAGAGCCTTGCGGGTTACGCCGACATCTTCCTGCAGAACGTGATGGCGTCCGGCGTCATCCCCCAGATCAGCGTGATCATGGGGCCGTGCGCGGGCGGCGACGTCTACAGCCCGGCCATGACCGACTTCATCTTCATGGTGAACGACACGAGCTACATGTTCGTCACCGGGCCGGACGTGGTGAAGACGGTCACCAACGAGGTGGTGACCGCCGAGGAGCTCGGCGGCGCACGCGTCCACGCGGCCAAGTCCGGCGTCGCCGACGCGGCGTTCGAGAACGACCTGGAGGCGCTGACCCAGGTGCGGCGGCTGGTCGACTTCCTGCCGCTGTCCAACCGGGAGAAGCCGCCCCACCGCCCGAGTTACGACGACCCGGACCGGATGGAGCGTTCGCTGGACACGCTCGTGCCGGCCAACCCCAACAAGCCCTACGACATGCGGGAGCTGATCTCCAAGGTCGTGGACGAGGCGGATTTCTTTGAGATTTCAGCGGATTACGCCAAGAACATCGTGATCGGCTTCGGCCGCATGGACGGCGACACGGTGGGCTTCGTCGCCAACCAGCCGCTGTCGCTGGCGGGCGTGCTGGACATCGACAGCTCCCGCAAGGCGGCGCGGTTCGTGCGCTTCTGCGACGCCTTCTCCATCCCCATCGTCACCTTCGTGGACGTGCCGGGCTTCATGCCGGGCACGCGCCAGGAGTACGGCGGTCTTATCAAGCACGGGGCCAAGCTGCTGTTCGCCTACGGCGAGGCGACCGTGCCCAAGATCACGGTGATCACCCGCAAGGCCTATGGCGGCGCCTACGACGTGATGAGTTCAAAGCACCTCAGAGGCGACTTCAACTACGCCTGGCCGACCGCCGAGATCGCGGTGATGGGGGCCAAGGGGGCGGTGGAGATCATCTTCCGCGCCGAGGCCAAGGACCCGGATGCGCTCGCGAAGCGCGAGGCGGAGTACAAGGCCCGTTTCGCCAACCCCTTCGTGGCGGCCCAGCTCGGCTATATCGACGACGTGATCATGCCCCACGGCACCCGGCGGCGGCTCGTCCGAGCCCTGAAGAGCCTGAAGTCGAAACAGCTCTCCAATCCGTGGAAGAAGCACGACAACATCCCGCTGTGAGGATGCAAGCCTACCCCCTCTTCCTAAACCGGCTCCGAAGCCCTTCCCCCTCGAGGGGGGAAGGGTTGGGATGGGGGTGTGTCCCGCGACGCTCGATGGAAGGCGCTGGAGATGTCTCGCGAGGACTCTGCTTCGTCGC